>CAZYLX010000086.1:0-9083 GCA_964648595.1 uncultured Acidimicrobiaceae bacterium | reverse complement strand
TGACCGCCGTAGTTCTCTTCGATCGCGGTGGCGTCCTGGTCCCAGTTCGGGTACATCGGATCTGTTGTGGCGAGCATCAGATCGAGCCGGAACAGGTAGAGCTCGTAGACGTCGCGCACGTGGCAGCCGTACTCGAGCAATGACCAGCGGCCGGGGCTGGTCCGACCTCTTGCTGATTCGGCATTGGCAGTCAGCTCGGAAGCGAATGCTTGCCCGTTGCTGCGAATCAGGCCACCGATCTCGCCGACGGGGAACGACCGGACGTCGTAGTTGCACTCCGGACAGACACGCTCCAGAACCCAGGTCCAGTCTTTGTCGTCGGGTTCCAGGGCGGTCGTTTCGGCCATTGGCACAGTCTGGCCCGGAACACGAGACCACGACTGCGATTTTGCACGGCCCTAGTCGAGCGGTTCGATCACCGGCGTCCGACGGTGCTCGAACACGAGCGATGTGCGCTCGTCGCTGACGCAGTCCAGTGTCGAGATCTTCTCCAAGACCGTCGACCTCAGCGACTGTACGTCGGGCACCGCGACATGGACGACGGCATCCTCGGCGCCCGAGATCAAGGAAACGGCGATCGTCTCCGGCATGGCGCTCACAGTCTCGAAGAACCGTTCGACCGTTGGCCCGTCGGCCGGCGAAAGACGCACGAAGACCATCGCCTGCACCGACCGATTGAGTGCTTCGAGGTCGACCTCTGCGTGATAGCCCGTGATCACGCCGCGTTGTTCGAGGTCGCGTATGCGCTGCAATGTGCTCGATGGCGCGAGGCCAACGAGGTCGGCCAGACGCCGGTTCGTGGTGCGCGCGTTGCGCTGCAACGCGTCGAGCAGTCGATGCTGAATCACATCCATGGACGACACAGGCATTCGGGCTTCCGATCGAATCGACGAACGATGTTCGGAAGCGTACGTCGTTCTTCGACGATCGACGTGATTTCTTCGGTGATGGATGCCAACTGTCGAATGTTCATCGACACTGTTGCCTTCTTACCGATCATCACGCGATCATGTGCCATCGGGCACAACGGGGAGAACAACGATGACCGACTTGGATCGCAGCAATGACGGCTCCGGCCGTCGAGTGACTGGCTACCACATCGAAGATCGGTACCGAGCGGACGACAAGACCGTCGTGCTCACCGGGATTCAGGCTCTTGCCCGCTTGCCAATCGATCAACTCCGGGCCGACCGTCGCGCCGGGCGCACGACGGCGGCCCTCATCAGCGGCTACCCGGGATCGCCATTGGGCGGGTTCGACAGCGCAGCAGCCACGGCGGCCCGCCTGGTCCCCGAACTGCCCATTCATTGTCGCCCGGCAGCGAACGAGGAGCTCGGCGTGAGCATGGTGATGGGGTCCCAGCTCGCCAACTCCCAGGCCGACGCAATCTACGACGGAGTCGTCGGCATCTGGTACGGAAAGGCGCCAGGCGTCGATCGGTCGGTCGACGCGCTTCGCCACGCTGTCTATGCCGGCACCGCACGATGGGGCGGCGCAGTCGCACTCGTCGGCGACGACCCGAACGCCAAGAGTTCGACGCTCCCCTCGTCCTCGGCCGGTGTCATCGCCGATCTCCACATGCCGCTGTTGTACCCCGGCGATGCCGGTGACGTTCTCGATCTGGGTCGCCATGCCATCACCTTGTCGAGGTTCACCGGGCTGTGGTCGGCACTCAAGATCGTTGCCGATGTGGCAGACGGGATGGCAACGGTTGGGCTCGACCCCGACCGAGTCGAGATCGTGACCCCTGCCCTCTTCGACGAGCACAGCCGGCGGCCGCCCGATGGCCGCCTTCTCACACCGCACACCATCGACCTCGAACAAGAGATCTACGACGTTCGCTATCCGCTCGCCATCAACTACGCGTCGGCCAACCGGCTCAACCACGTCACCGTCGATCCGAGCGATGCCTGGATCGGCATCGTTGCGTCCGGCATCACCTACCGAGAGATTCGAGCGGCGTTCGCACGCCTGGGCCTGACCACCGATGACGAGATCGCGGCCTGTGGCATTCGCCTCCTTCGGATGCAGATGCCGATCCCCTTCGATCCAGACACGGTCCGCCGATTCGCTCACGGACTCGAGACCGTCTTCGTCGTCGAGGAGAAGCAGCCATCGATCGAATCATCGGTGAAGGACGCTCTCTACCACCAGGCGAACCGGCCGGACGTCATCGGCAAGGAGGACCGTTCTGGCCGCCCGCTCCTCCCCCGCCACGGTCACCTCGAGGCCGACGACCTCATGGCCCCCTTGCGACGGATTCTCGGCGAACGGCTCACCGACCGTCTCGTACCGGAACGGAAGGTCCGCCAGAGGATTCCCCTGATCGCCGAGACCAGCCGGAGCCCCTTCTTCTGCTCAGGTTGTCCCCACAACCGCAGCACCGAGGTTCCCGAGGGATCGTTGGTTGGCGCCGGGATCGGCTGCCACACAATGGCCCTCCTGATGGACGAAGACCGTGTTGGCGACATCGCCGGCCTGACCTGCATGGGTAACGAGGGAACGCAGTGGATCGGCATGAGCGACTTCGTCGACCGCAATCACTTGATTCAGAACCTGGGCGACGGCACCTACTTCCACTCCGGCCAGCTCGCCGTGCATGCCGCGGTGGCCGCCGGTGTCAACATCACGTACAAGCTTCTCTACAACGGCACGGTCGCGATGACGGGAGGGCAGGATCCACAAGGTCAGATCTCCGTCGGTGCGGTGGCCCAATCACTCTTGGCCAACGGGGTCGCCAAGGTGCTGGTCACCACCGACGAGGTCGAACGGTACGGCCGCCGCTTGCCGGGCCGTCTCGGAGCGAACAGTCCGTCGATTGGCGGCGAGTGGCTTCCGCGGGGCGTTGAGGTCTGGGACCGTTCGCGGCTCATCGAAGCGCAGACGCACCTGGCTGAGATCGAGGGAACGACAGTCCTCATCCACGATCAGGCGTGCGCTGCCGAGAAGCGCCGAGCTCGAAAGCGTGGCCTCGCCCCGACCCCCACCGAGCGCGTGGTCATCAACCATCGAATCTGTGAGGGCTGCGGCGATTGCGGGCAGGTCAGCAACTGTTTGTCCGTGCAACCCATCGAGACAGAGTTCGGTCGAAAGACCACCATCGATCAGAGTTCATGCAACCTCGACTTCTCATGCCTCGAAGGTGACTGCCCCAGCTTCATGACGGTGGAACCCTCCTCCACGGTACGTCCCGTCACTCCCCAGCCGCCGCCGCTCGACGACCCGGCAGCCGATCCAGTCGAGACGTTTGCGATGCGAATCACTGGCATCGGGGGCACCGGTGTTGTGACCATCTCACAGATCATCGGGACCGCAGCGATGCTCGACGGGTTCAACGTGAACGGGCTCGACCAGATCGGTCTTTCGCAGAAGGCGGGGCCGGTCGTTTCCGATGTGCGACTCTCACGGCTCGCTCCCGGCCACACCAATCGGCTTGGCCAAGAGCAGGCCGACTTGTTGCTGGTCTGCGACCAGATGGTCGCCGTCACCGAGCCGGGCCGCCTCGTCTGTTCACCTGAACGCACTGCCGTCGTTGGTTCGCTGACCGCCACGCCCACCGGCGAGATGATCACCCATCCCGACCGGGTCGCACCAGACAAGGATCAGCTCCGGGCACTCATCGGATCTGATACCAGAGCCGATGCGCAGTTCTGGGCCGACAGCGGCGCGATCACCACCGAACTGTTCGGCGACGCCGTGCTCAGCAACATGTTCGTACTGGGCATGGCCGTGCAGGCCGGGCATCTCCCCGTGACGATTGCCTCGGTCGAACAGGCCGTCGAGCTCAACGCCGTCGCGGTCGAGAAAAACCTCCTGGCCTTCGGGTGGGGACGGGCCCAGATCGCCTCGCCCGAGGCCGTTGCCGCCTTGCTCTCGACCCGAGCGAGGGGCAGCCAGCCCGAGGCGGCGCGACTGGACGACACCATGCGCGACCGCATCGCTCGATTGTCGGAAAACCACCCGGAGCTCGAACACACCATCCATCGTCTGAGTCTTGACCTCATCGGTTTCCAGAGCCGGTCGACGGCAGATCACTTCTTGAAGGTGCTGGAGTCCGTGGATGCGGCGAGCAAGGGAGCGACAGCAAGCAACAGAGCGAAGGGCGGCGAGCTGCTCACAGCAGTCGCCGTCCACCTCCACAAGCTGACCGCGTACAAGGACGAGTACGAGGTTGCCCGTCTCATGTTCAGCGAAGACGGACTGGCCGACGCCAGGACCGTCGCCAACGGAGGGACGATCGCCTACAAACTGCATCCGCCGATGCTCCGGACGTGGGGGATGAAACAGAAGCTCACCATCGGTCCGAAGACTGCGCCGGCGCTGCGAGCTCTCGCCCGCGGGAAACGTCTTCGAGGGACGGCGCTCGACCCCTTCGGGCGCGCACATGTCCGGCGGCTCGAGCGGGAGCTGATCACCGAGTACGAAGGTGTCATCTCGGAGCTCTGCGCCTCGTTGACGGAGAACAACATGGCGATCGCTGTCCGGGTCGCGTCGCTTCCCGACCTGGTGCGAGGCTATGAAGGCCTCAAGGTACGGCGGATCGGCGAGTACCGGGCAGAGCTCGGCAGGGCCCTGGCCGAGTTCCGAGCGACTCTCTCCTGACACACGACGGCCCTGACGCACCACGGCCCTAGAGCTCGTCGGTCACTCCGTCGAGTCGGAGTTGCTCGAGCCGAGCAGCGTCGAACCCGAGCACTTCGGCCAGCACCTCGTCGGTGTGTTGACCGAGTAGCGGTGGCGCCGAGCGGTACTCGACCGGCGATTCGCTGAACTTGATCGGGTTGGCAACACCGGGAGCCGTTCCCGCCGTGGGGTGCGGGAGGTCGAGCCGAACACCCCGATGTCGGAGCTGCGGTTCATCGAACGCCTCGGCGACGGTGTTCACCGACCCCGCCGGAACACCGGCCTTTGGCAGCTCGATGAGCCAGTGCGCACGCGTGTGCCGGCGAAGCGCCGATGTCAGTTCGCCAACCAGCTCCGGTCGGTGCTTGACGCGGCTCGGGTTGTCAGCGAACCGCGCATCGTCGGCGAGCTCTGGACGCCCGATCACGGCGCAAAGGGTGCGGAACTGGGCGTCGTTGCCGCAGGCAATGATGAACGTGGCGTCTGCCGCGTCGAAGGTCTGGTAGGGAGCGAGACTCGGGTGCCAATCGCCGGATCGCTGCGGTGCAACACCACCGACGAGAAAACTGGTGGCCTGGTTCGCCAGCATGGCCGTCTGGCTGTCCAACAGGGCAACGTCGATGTGCTGACCCTCGCCGGAAACGGCTCTCCGGAGCAGGGCTGCGAGAACGGCCACGGTCGTGTACATGCCGGTGCTGAGGTCGGAGACAGCGACACCGGCCTTGGTCGGCGGGCCATCGGCGAAGCCGGTCACGCTCATGAAACCGCTCAGGGCCTGGGCAAAATAGTCGTACCCAGGTTCCGAGGCCCGTGGCCCATCCTGGCCGAAGCCGGTGATCGAGGCGTAGACGAGCCTCGGGTTGATGGCCCGAAGCGTTTCGTAGTCGAGCCCCTTGCCGACCAACCCACCGACTTTGAAGTTCTCGACCAGAACGTCGGAGTGGCGAGCGAGATCGGTGACAATGGCCTGGCCCTGTTCACTGGCCAAATCGACAGTCACCGATCGCTTGTTGCGATTCGTAGCCAGGTAATAGGAGGATTCAGTGCCGGGCGTGCCATCTTCGTTCGCCAACCAGTGCGGGCCCCATTGCCGGGTGTCGTCACCCTTCCCCGGTCGTTCGATCTTGATGACATCGGCGCCGAGGTCGGCGAGCAACTGGGTGCACCATGGGCCTGCGAGCACCCGGGAAAGATCGAGGACTCGGAGCCCCGCCAGTGCAGCCGTCACGCCATTGCACTCGGGTGCAACAGCGGCACGTAACCCGCCCGCAGTGTCTCCACGGTCGACGGAGGGGTGGTGACCTCGACCCGGCGCTTCGGCAGCTCGACGACGGGGCCATACCCCGTGAAGCTCCATTGACGCATACCGCCGTCGACGATCAGGTGGTACTCGTCCTCGAATCGGATGATGACGCCAACCGGGAGGTCCGCTGGCCGCTCCGCCTTCCGGACCGTCCCCTCCTCGCGGAGGCGGGTATCGATCTCGGCAGTCCGATGGGTTGGATCAACGCCTTCGGCCCAGCGCTCTTTGAAGGTCTCGAGGGCCTTGTGCCGACAGCGGTTGCATGGCCGGAACCCTCCGGCCAACGCCGTTGCTTCGTCGAGGAAGAACAGTCGCTCGTACTTCCGATCGCGAGCCAGTGCCGGGTCCATGTCACAGTAGATCCACGAATCGCCGTAGTCGCGGTTTCCCGTGAGCGTTCCGCCCCGATGACCGGGAATGCGGTGGCCGTCGCCGAAGGGATCGATCTGATTGCGCCCACTCGGCGCACCGGTTTCCATCCCGAGAGTCTGCCCCACCATGATGACGGGCACGCATTCTTTCCCGCGACCGTGTCGTCCGTTTCGCCTTCCGTGTTGCATGTGTTCCCCGACGCGGGACACGCGCAACACAGAACGGCGGGTGTCAGGGAACGGCGGGTGTCAGGGAACGGGAGTGGGGCGAGCGTCGGCGAAGCGGTCGATGTGGCGGAGCGCCGGGAACAGGAACCAGAAGGCTCCGACAACGACAAGTGTTCCGGCGCCGCCGAACACGACCGCGCCAACCAACCCGAACCATGCGGCGGTGACACCGGACTCGAACGCGCCGAGTTCGTTGCTGGCGCCGATGAACACACTCTCCAGCGCCAGCACTCTCCCCCGCATCGCTTCCGGCGTGGCCAGGGGCACGATGGTTGCTCGAACGAACACGCTGATCGAGTCGGCTCCTCCGAGCACCACCAGCGCGATCATGGCAACGACAAAGCTCGTGGTGAGGCCGAGCGCAATCGTGGCAACACCAAACACCGCGATCGCTCCCAGCAACACCGGCCCCACTCGCCGTGATATAGGCCGCCAGGCAAGGAACAACGTGACCGTTGCGGCACCGATGCCGACCGCGGCACGGAGCCAACCCAGGCCGATGGCCCCGACGCCAAGCCGGTCCTCGGCGATGGCAGGAAGAAGGGCAACCGCTCCCCCGAGCAACACCGCAAACAAATCGAGCGTGATGGCAGCACCAACGACAGGTGCTTGACGGATGAAACGCAGACCCTCCATGGCGTCGCGCAGGGCCTGGGTGGCACCGGAGTTCTCGGTGACCAGCCGCTCGACACCCGAGGTGGGCATCACAATCAGGGCTGCACCGGCGACAAAGAACAACACGGCGAAGACCGCGTACGGAAGGGTGATGGCTGCTGTGAACAGGAAGCCGGCCAAGACCGGCCCGATGATGATTCCCGACTGCCAACTCACCGAGCTGAGCGCCACGACTCGCTCGACAATGGCAAGGGGAGCGAGATCGATGGGAAGCGCTCGAACCGCTGGGCGCTGGAAGGCGCGGACCAGACCGAAGGTGAACATCAGCCCATAGATCGGAGCAACCCCGGATGCGCCGGTCTCGATGTAGAAGAAGAGCGCAACGCTGATGGCAGCGAAGGCAACCGAACCGATCGAGCCGATGATCCGCCGATCGAAGCGGTCAGCGATCGAGCCCGAGAAGGGCGCCAGGACGGCCGTTGGGAGGAATTCGGCCAGACCGAGTAATCCGAGGCTGAGCTCGTTGCCCGTCATGTCGAAGACTTGCTTCCCGATGATCGTCACCAGGCCAGCGGCTGCTGCGCTGTCGAGCACTCTCGAGATCAGCAGAATCCAGATCGATCTCGGGATCGGTGGGTCTGCAGAATCGTTCACAGATTCTGATTGCATTCAGCTACCGGCTTGCCTTGGCGGAAGACCGTCACCGGCCCATCCTCACTGACGACAAACGCCACGGTGTGGTGATGGTCCCAGGTGTAGCGGGCAGCTGAGCGATGGCGCATACCCCCATCGGGAAGCACCAGTTCTTCGGATTCGGTCGACGATCGAAGGCCGACACCGAGGCGAGTGACCATGCCGTCAGGCCCGACGAGCGTTGCCAGATCTGTCTGCATCAGAACCGCGAAGAGAGCGGGATAGTGGTGGCGAGCGGCGGCCGAAAGCCGTGGAGCCACCAGCGACGACTCCATATCGAGGTTCTCGCCGTCACAGCGCCGAGGGTCGACGTCGAGGAGCAACGTGGCACCGATCCGTGCGGGGCTGAGCCAATGGACGCACAGATTCAGCAGGCCGAGCAACAGCTCCCTGGGAGCTTCCGGAACGGCCGTCCGGACGGACGGAAGATGGATCTCCGCAGACGGGCGTTTGACCCACGACCTCCCGGTCCAATCGATGACCCCGTCATCGACGAACAGGCGCTGGGTCCCCCTGACGGTGCGTTGGGCGATGATCGCGCCGGTTGCGGTCTGGATATCGACCAGGTCGGCCTCGTACTGCACACTCCGGCGAAAGCATGCCAGTTGGAGCGTGCCGTCGGAGAGGACCAGATAGGTCGACCGACCATCGGCGAACCGTCGTGCCTCATCAATCGGTAGGTGGAGGTCGACGAGATCGATGAGGTCCTCGGTGCGCAGCAGCGAGCGACCAAACGGAAGCACGAGGCTTCCGTACGACGGCGTTCGTCGTTCGAAGATCGGAGGTTGGCGGGCATGGAGCAGCTCTCTCAGAAGCTGTGCGATCGTCGCCTCGTCGCCTGGCAACTCGATGCCGTCGTCCGCCAGCTCTTCGCGAAGCCGTAGATGCGCCCGGAGCAGATCCGGAGGTGTCGTGCTGTCCGAGGTCACGCCGACGACGTGTTCACAGGACAACCTCGCCGTACATCTCGCCGAGCGGATCAGCAATGAGTTCGAGGCGTTCGCCATCGGGGCCTGAGAAGTACATCGACGTGTCGGACTCGAAATGGCATTCGACGCCCTCCGCGGCCAGTGCGTCGCGAGCTCGTTCCCAGCCGCCGCGGTCGATCGAGATCGCCAGGTGGTGGAGTCCTCCGAGCACCTCGGCGTACGGACCGAGATCTAACCCGGGGAAGTCGAAGAAGGCGAGCGCGTTGCCGTTGCCGATGTCGAAGAAGAAGTGCGTCGAGCCCTGATAATCCCGGTTCTCGA
>CAZYLX010000085.1:0-9105 GCA_964648595.1 uncultured Acidimicrobiaceae bacterium | reverse complement strand
CCCTCGAAGCCGGTTTGTCGGCATTCGAAGGGACCGTGATCGCCGTCAGCCACGATCGCTGGTTCCTCCGGTCGTTCGAACAGTTCTTGATCTTCGACAGCGACGGCGAGGTCACCGCCGCCGATTCTCCGGAACGGGCCTGGGTCTGACCAGCGCTCACCCCGTCGCCAACCAGCAGTTCTGTGTTGCTTTTGTCCCGCAACAGGGCACAAACGCAACACAGAACGATTGATGAGCTGGATTCTCGATCTGAATTCGACATAAGCGTCATTATGCAGCACTTGCCTGTTTGGGCCGACCGCTCCCGGCGACGGCGAAACCTCATTGCCCCCGACTGGCGCTGACCTCCACACTCTGGAGAACCATGGCGTTGAGACCCGCCAGCGCTGCACCGACCGACACTCGTCGTACATGTTCGACGGGCACGTGGTTTCAGCCGGAGCCTCACGGCAGGGAGCGCGTGAGTTCGATCCACGTCGTGCCAGGTGTCAGTTCGATGACGACTCCGGTGGCGTCGACCAAGACCGCAGGATCACCGAGGGTTGGGCGAATCCATCGACCATCGATCCTGCGACCGTTGGTGAAGACCGAGACTGGCCCCTCCCCCGCCCAAACGAATTCTGGAACGATCGCAAGCGTCGGATCCTTGAGGCCGCTGTCGACCACTGCGACCTGAGCAACCACAACGTTCGTTGCCTCCAACACGGCGCCGGATTCTGACGTGTGATTGCGGCCATCTTGCGCTCGCTGCCACGAGGATCCACTCCATGTCCAAGTGATTGAGGTCGCTGGAAAGCCGGCAACGAACGAAGTCACCGGTGCGCCTCGATCAACCGGCGCCGAGGCGAAGTGGAACCATGCCGGTGGCGCCACTGCATCGGTCGAGAACTGAGACATCGACGTGTACAGATTCGACGGAGCCCGCCTCGAGGAATCGCGCCAGTAGCCACCGAATCGGTAGGCCGAGTAGTTCCGAACCCGTTCCTGGCGAAGTATCAGCGTGTCGAACACTTCGTTCGCCCCCGAGTAGGCCAAACCAGGCCGCCCGAGCGCACTCAAGAACGAAATGTCGGTACTTCGTGCTGAACGGACCGGGCCGATGCGCTCCGGTGCCGACGTCTGGAAGATGGCCGCAAATCGAGTCAGACCGCCCTCCACTTCTTGTTCGATCACGACATCGGCTACGTCGAGACCTGCCTGCGGGCGAGCCTTCGACGAGTTGTCGATCTTGACGACGATCGCACCAGCACCGCTCCTGCCGCTCGGCAGGCCGGTCAGCGGTGCGATGCCAGCATCGACCGATGGCATGCCGACCGGCGAGGCTGCGAGGACGTGATCGACCGTCAGCGTGCCGAGCAATCCCGTGTAGAGAGACATCAGATCAGCTGTGGCTGCGCCTCCCCCCGATGGAGCGTCTGCCTGGCCGCCGGGTGACATGGTGACGGCCGTTGCCGTGGGTGCCGTCTCCGCGTCGACCTCCGTTGACGCCTCTTCGTCGGCCGTGGACGTCGTCGCCCGCGTTGTTGTCGTGAGCTCGATCGTCGACCTTGGAGCAGCCCCCGTTGTGTCGACCAGCGCAAGCTCGTCGGCCTCAGGCACCGATGAGCATGCGGCTCCGAGCAACGCCAGGGCGAGCAACAATCGATGCATCCCTCGCCATCGGCAGAAAGAAGGCCAAGTTCAGCTGGTCGGTGGCGCCGGAACGAGCAACGGCGGCAGCGGTTGCCGATGCACGATCACCAAATGATGGGTTGCACGGGTCACCGCCACGTACAACAAGCTCAGTCCGCCATCCTGGGCGAGGATGTCGGCCGGCTCGACCAACACGACCGTGTCGAACTCGAGACCCTTCGCCTCCCACGGAGTCAAGAATTGGGTCGAAGCTCGAACGTGAGCGACGTCTTCAAGATCGCCGACACCGATCACCGCGACGCGGCCGTCTCCGACCGCCGCTTCCTCCCGCCGCAAGATGGTCTGCAGCGACGGCCCGAAGTCTTCCACGTGTTGCGTAGCCGGCTGCTCCCCCGTCGATCGAATCGCCGTGGACGTCCGGAGGTCTGGGGCCAACTCGGCCAGAATCGCAGAAGCCACCGAGTTGACTTCTGCCGGGGATCGGTAGTTCACCGTGAGTTCTGCGTAAGAGTGATCGGCCAGCTCGCCAGGAAGGTTCGTTTGCCACGTTCCCGGCGGCCCGATGCTGCGTTGGGCAAGGTCGCCGACAATGGTCATCGAGCCTCCGATGGCACGACGGGCCACCATCCGCCACTGCATGGGTGTGAGATCCTGGGCCTCGTCGACGATGACATGCCCGTAGCGCCACTCACGCTGCCGTGATGCGAGCTCGGCGATGGTGTCGCCAGTCTCGTCGACGTCGTCGACTCGATCGACCTCTAGTTCGACAAAAGGCTCACCGTCAGCGTCGAGCAAAGGTTGACCGTTGTCTTCTGCTCGGATCGTGCGATCAGCCATAGCCGAACCGATCGTCTTCGAGCGCCTGGCGTTCGACGATCCCGTACTCGCTCCCGTCACTCCCAATCTCGTCGAACAGGGGATCGTCGAGACTCACGGCAAACAGGTCCTCGTCATCTTGTTCTTCTTCGAATTCAACGGCTTCGATGTCGGCCACAACGTCGGTAGCACGAGCCGCATCCTCTTCCATCGAGATCTCGAACTCATCGATCGCATCACGCTCTCGCATGCGTTCGGACTCGGTCTGCCCACCCATTACTCCGCCGACCAACACCAAGAGCTCGTCGAGCAATGGGATGTCAGCGTTCGACCACCGACGGTCTTCCAACTCCGCTTCCGGCGCCAAGGGCCGCCGCAGCAAACCGAGGTCCTTCGACGTCAGGTCGGTCGCTCTCGCGGCCATTCGAAGCAGCGCCGGCGATGCGAACAAGTCGTTCAACGCCTGCTCCGGAGTGAGCGGCGGCCAATGGGCCAGGAGAAACCGCTGGACTTCTGGGGAGGCAGAGAACGTCGCCAAGGCATCTTCGCGATTCCTGAAGGACGGATCGAAGACAGCCGCACACAACGATTCAATGACCAACGCCCGGAAGACGTCTGCACCCTCGTTGTGGGCGCGATACCTCTGCGCCCGACGGAAGCAACGCGCGAGTCGCTCGACGCCGATGCGGGCGCGAGTGGCCCCATAACGAACAACCAGCTCAGATGTCGGCGTACGCTGACGATCGGCGATCGCATTGGCCAAGAGGTCGGCCATTGCCTCTCGACCCTTGATGGCCGCGACCTCCGGTTGCTCATGCCGGCCCCGGAAGACACCCGGATACAGCGCGGCGGCAGTCACCGAAACCACGCCGCTCTCCCCCAACGATGGCAACACGCTGGCGATGTAGCGCAGGAATCGCGAGCTCGGCCCAACGATCAAGACACCCGTGTCTGACAACTCCGCCCGTTGGTCGTACAGCAGATAGGCCGCTCGATGCAGAGCGACGACGGTCTTTCCCGTGCCCGGCCCACCTTGCACGACCAGCGGCCCGTCGGCCGGAGCCCGGACAACGGCGTCCTGCTCGGCCTGGATCGTGGCGACGACAGAACGCATGTGGGACTCCGTCGGAGCTGTCACCGATGCCAGGACGGCAGCTTCGCCCCGGAGACCCCGCTCACCTACGACTCCATCGAGATCGAACACCTCGTCGGAGAAGCCGGACAGTTCGTCGCGCCCAATCTGATCATCGTCGCCGTACAGCAAGTGTCGTCGAGCAACCAGACCCAACCGCTCAATCGCTGTCGCTCGGTAGAACGGCATCGAGGCACGAGCACGCCAGTCGACGAGCAGCGCCTCGTCACCATCGATCACGCTGTGTCGACCGATGTAGAGCCGCTCACCCATCTCATCTGTCATGTGGCCGAAGGCGAGCGCTTCACCCAGTGCTTCGAGGTCGCTGGCGCGACGCACGGCGTGCATGGCCCGATCGGACGTCTGGCGTACCAACGCGGCTCGGACCGCTGCATCGACCTCGGCATCCTCGTCGACAAGATCGCGAATGCCCTCCTCTGTCATTTCCGCCGCCTCGGCAGCAAGGCGCTCAGCCGAATTCCTCGCTCTCGTGATGTGAGCGCGATGGGTCGCAACAATTCGGCGCAGTGCAGCTCGCTCGACAGCGAGGTCATCAGAAGAACGGGCAGCAGTGATTCGATCAGGATTCCAGATCGCCGGGCCGATTCCGCCCTCTTGATCGTTGAACCTAGTCACACGCTCGAGCGAGCTCGATCAGTCGCGACGATCGAAGTTGGTTCGGACGAGCCAACGCATGATCTTCGGCGAGACGTCGTAGCGCCGCGCGATCTCGTCCACGTTCACGCCGGCCATCAGTTGCTCAGAGACTTCCGGGGACTCGTCGAGAAGCTCGTCGCGAACAGTGACGTATTCGACCGCACGAGCAACCGTGCTCAGGGCACACCCGTAGCGGGCGGCAACCTCACCCCTGGTCTCTCCCGATTCCACAGCGCGAGCGAGTTCGTCGTAGTCGTAGCGTTTTGTCGTCTGACGCTGATCGGCGCGGCGCTCCTCTCCCATCGCCCGTCGGAGCGCACTCTCGGCGTTGGCAGATGCAGCGGTGATCAACGCGGGAAAGCGATGACGCTGGGCAACTGTCTCAACGGCCTTCCAGAGTCGGTGGGACTCTTCGTTCCTGCCATCTTTCGCCGCCTGTCTGGCCGCGATCTCGAGGTCTCCGAGCGTCAAACGGTCGAGGTGATGGTGCAAGTCGACGTCGACGTCGAGCGCCAACGTCGACAGGCTGCCCTCAATTGGCTGCAGATGGAGCCGAGCCCGACCCATGACCTCCGCATGATCCTGAGAAATCAACGTCATGACTCAAATATCGGCGGCAGCAGCGAAGAATGAACCGTTGCCGACAGGGCAAATCCGCCCATCGTGGGTTGTCCTCAGGTCCGGGGCGAAGCTGCCGATCATCTCAGCATGACAGACCCGTCCGCGCTGGCACTCCGACGCGCACCAGGAAACATCGATGAGCTGGCCATCCCGAGGTCGCTCGTCGAGGACCTGTTCATGCGACGACTCGTGCTGGAGCGGACATCGACGGTCACGGGTATCTCCCAGGCCCTGGGAATCAGCGCGGCGATCGGACGCGACGTCGCCGATGACCTCCGAGACCGCCATCTGATCGAGTACCAAGGTCTCGAAGGTCGCGACTACCGCGCCGCCCTGACCGAACTCGGCAACCGCGTGGCCCTCGACCGAATGCATACCTCGACGTACGCGTCGATTGCCCCCGTGTCGCTCCAGGACTACACATCGACCGTCCTCAGCCAGCGTGCTGCATCGATCGTGAATCGTGACTCGATCCGAGCGGCCTTCAGCGACCTCGTGATCGAAGACCACGTACTCGATCAGCTCGGTCCGGCCTTCATGAACGAAGGGGCGATCTTCCTCTACGGGCCGCCGGGTACAGGCAAAACCAGTTTGGCCGAACGCATGATCCGCATTCATCGCGACGCGGTCCTGGTGCCATGGGCCGTGACCGTCGATGGCTCGATCATCAGTGTGTTCGACCCATCGGTCCACAACGCCCTGCCAGAGCAACCGGCAGACCTCGACCCCCGATGGGTCCTCTGCGAACGCCCGATCATCATGGTCGGCGGCGAGATGGATCTGAAGATGGTCGAACTCGAGTACGACACGGTGAGCGGCGTCTACAACGCTCCCCTCCAGATGCTCGCCAACAACGGCATTCTCGTCGTCGACGACTTCGGCCGGCAAGGCTTCCGGCCAGATGCTCTCCTGAACCGGTGGATCATGCCGCTGGCCAGAGGCATCGACTTTCTTCGCCTCGGCTCTGGCACGAAGATGACCATCCCGTTCGAACTGAAGCTCGTCGCTTCGACCAACCTCGACCCGAAGGCGCTCGGCGATGAAGCTTTTCTCCGGCGCCTCCGCAACAAGGTGTACATCGGTCCGATCTCGGAGAACGCCTTCAACTGGATCCTGGTGCGCGTGGCGAAGGCCCGTGGAATCGAGGTCAACGCCGACGATGCCGCCTACCTGCGATCCGTCGCCATCCAGAACATCGGTGAACTTCGCCCCTACCTGGTGACGGACTTCTGCGAGCTGATGGAGGGCGTCTGCGCCTACGAGCAGGTCCCAAAACGTCTCGACCGGGCAATGATCGATCGTGTGGCCTTGGTCTATTTCGTCAACACGATGGCCGACAGCGGCGATGCTCAGGATCTCAGCGCTCCCTACGCCCCGCCCGAGCCGGTGACACATCTCGCCACCGGACCGGCCGCCGTACCTGCATCCGCCCTGTCATCGCTCTGAGGACGCCAGAACGAGGGGCCCACGCGAGGGCTACTTCGAGCGTGTAGCAGGGGCTCCGGGACTCATGCGAGAGCGGCCTCGATGCGTGGCTGCGGAGTCGACACGTCGATGACGGCTTGACAGTTCCTGCAACGACGAGCATCGACCCGGTCCACATCAATCGGTTGCAGCAAGCGACGATCGCTCCGGCTTGCCTCCATGGAGCAGGAGGGGCAGACGACGGTCATTCGAAGATGCATTGGATCCTTCACCCCTCCTTTATCGGCACGAGGGGGCTGAACATGAGCCATTCGGCCCATGGTGTCCGACTACGGTCGGATGGATGCGAGAGCCAGTGGTCGAACTGATCGACGAGTTCTTCCTCGCTCGTCGACCAAAGAAGCACTCCGAGCACACCTTGGTCGCGTATCAACGCGATCTCACCAGCGTGCTGGCGCATGCCGCAGAGGTGCTCGACAAGCCAGTCGCCGAGGTTCTCATCGGGGACCTCGACGTCCGCACACTCCGGCGAGCCTTTGCCGCCATCTCCCATCAATCAGCGGCCACCATCTCGCGGACCTGGTCGACCTGGAATCAGCTGTTCACGTTCCTGGTCGCCGACGGCATTTTGGCCGGCAACCCCATGGCCGCGGTCGAGAAGCCCCGTGTTCCGAAGTCGAGGCCGAAATCGATCACCGGCGACGACAGCGTCGAACGCCTCCTCCGAGTTGCTGCCACCGGCAGGAAGAACGCTCGTGACCCGTGGCCAGAACGCGACTTGGCCATCGTCGTGACATTGATCACCTGCGGCCTCCGACTGGCGGAGCTGCTCGACCTCACGATTCGGTCGATCGACGGTCCCGAGGACGAGCGAGTTCTCGCCGTGAAGGGCAAGGGCAACAAGGAACGCACCGTCCCTCTCGAACCCGAGGTCGAGACGATCATCACGACGTATACGTTGTCGCGACTCCGCCGTTTCCCGGGCCGGATCGCCGCCGATGCACCGCTGTTCGTCGACAACCGGGGTCAAGGGATGAAACGCGGCGCCCTCCAATACATGATCGAGCAGCTCTATCGAGAGGCCGGCATCCGTAGCCGAGTGCCTTCCGGGGCCCTCGTCCACGCCCTCAGACACACATTCGCCACCTCCTTGGCTCGCAACGGTGCTTCGGGGACCGAGCTCCAGCGACTGCTCGGTCACGAGAGCTTGGCAACGACCCAACGTTACGTCGACGCGACGGCACGGGAGGTCCGCCAGGCGGCCAGAGCGAACGATGCCTATCGTCTCCTCGGAGATCTGCTCTAGCCGTCTCCTCGACAACCGTCTTGCGACTGCGCCAGCCGCTTGGTCGGAGGTTGGTTTCGGCCGCCGCTTCGCGGCAACCTTGCCTGTCCGCGAACGCTAGGAATCGCTCATGTCACGCCGCATCGAAGTCGAACTCACCAGCACCAAGGGTGATGGCACATGGACCTGGCGCGCTGCAGGCGCCAAGCAGCCGAAGGGCACGCTGACCGAAGATCAGCTCTATGACGGTGCTGCCGTTGGCGATATCTGCAAGGTCGAAGCCGACTTCCTGCTCGACGGAATCGAGATCGTGGAGGTCTTCGTCCCAAAGGCAAAGAAGGGTCGGACCGATCTGCTCGAGATGAAACCACGGGCCCTGCGCGACGACGAACTCGTCACGGAGACTCGGGTCGCTCGCTCTGAACGAGGCGGCGACCGCGACCGCAAGGGCGGGCGACGCGATGGTCGTAAGGATCGTGGCGACCGCGGCGACCGCAACCGGAACAAGCGAGGAGAGGGCGGCGGACAGGGCCGGAACGACGGTGAGCGACGCCCTCGTCGACCCGAACCAGAGCCGAAGCCGAAGCCGAAGCGGCTTCGCCCCAAGCGCGTGCACCGCGACGAGGTTCTTGCCGCCGTGCCCGACGAGCATCGTCCCATCGCCGAGCAGGTGATGAAGGGCGGCATGCAAGCGGTCCGGGCTGCCATCGAAGCCCAGAACGCCGAAGCGAAGGAAGCGGGCACACCAGAGATCGCTGTGAAGCCAGTGGTCGCCATCGCCGAGGACCTGGTCCCGAAAATGCGGGGCGCCGAGTGGCACGACCGTGCCGATGCCGCGCTTGCCGACATCGCCGAACTCGATCTCCGCGATCTCCGTTCGGTGGTCGTCGCGGCCGACGCAGCGCGCACCGATGAGGCGAAAGCACTCGCGGAGACGCTGCGTTCCGGACTGAACGGGCGGATCGACTCCGACCAAGCAGCCTGGCTCGCTGAACTGCGGGAGGCCGTCGATTCCGGCCGTTCGGTTCGTGCACTCCGGATGAGTTCGCGTCCGGTGAAGGCCGGCGCTCCCCTGCCAGCTGATCTTGCTGCCAAGCTGACCGAGATGGCCACGTCCGGACTCACCGCAGACACCGGTCAGGATCGTTGGGCCACCGTGATCGACGCTGTCGCCTACTCACCGGTACGCAACAGCGTCACGCCGCAAGGCATCCCCGCCGAGCCGAAGGAAGAGCTGCTCGAGGCCGTCCGCCGCGTCGCCGACCGGGTCCCCGCGATCGCTGCCTTGTTTGGTATCGATGCGAGCGAAGCAGCCAAGGCAAAACGACGCCGTCCGCCGCGCAAAAAGAAGCCGGCCGCCAAGAAGCCAAAGGTCGATCGCCCCGTTCCGGGAGCAGTGCCCAAGCCAGATCCGGCTGCCGAGGCACCCGCTGCCAGCGAGCCAGAGGCCGAGCAAGCTGTCGTAGCCGAGTCAACCCAGGCTGAGTCAGCACCCAGCTCCGAGGCGGCCGAAACCGAAACAACCGAAACCGAAACG
>CAZYLX010000084.1:0-9120 GCA_964648595.1 uncultured Acidimicrobiaceae bacterium | reverse complement strand
CCCCACACGTGAGACAACGGTCAAGCAATGACTGACAGCTGTCAGCTCGACGTCGTGCTTGCGCTCGGTCGGCCCACCTTCGATCTGGATTCCGCACGGCCGCTGGTGGCGGCGGCCATTGAGGCGGCTGATCCGACGATGGTCGTCGCTGGGAGCGGCGAGATCCTCCAGACGCCGGCCGAGGTCGTTTCGGCAATGGAGACGATCCCGCCCCGGGCTCGGAGGCTCGTGATTCTGTTCGCCTCTTTTGCCGACTCTCGGCTCGCCGCTGCCGCCGTCGACCACTTCGAGGAGCT
Organism: uncultured Acidimicrobiaceae bacterium; assembly: GCA_964648595.1. Taxonomy (GTDB): domain Bacteria; phylum Actinomycetota; class Acidimicrobiia; order Acidimicrobiales; family SZUA-35; genus SZUA-35. The sequence goes on along the minus strand of CAZYLX010000084.1, from coordinate 8,824 downwards.
TTCGGACATCGTGCTCTGGTCGCTCCCTGAGCAATGGACTGGCGGGCGTCTGCTTCGGAACTCGCTTTGTGGGGCGAATCTTGCGGCGTACCGATTGGTTTCCGACGGTCACCCTGTCGCCACGCTTCACGAGAACCCCGGCCCGGCGGCGCTCCGGAGTATCGAAAAGGCCGTCATCCGGAGCCGGCGACCCGTTCGGTCGAGCTTCGTTCCTCAGCAACAAGAACTGCACGACGATGAACAGCTACTCGTGGCTGCGGCAATCGAACAGGTGCGTGAGACGAATATTGGAATCATCGGGGAGGCGCCGCCCGGATTTGAGCCTTGCGAAGCTGACATGGCAGCGCTTCCGGAAGACGTATCGCTGGAGCAGGTGTCGCTCGGCCAACTCTTCGATGCTGCGCAACGCCCGTTGTCGGTGACAGACGGCGGTGACGTATCGCGACTGCGAGATCTGTCCGGGAACGACTTGATCGAGCGCAAGGCCATTGAGGACGTCGTTGCTCTGCGCAACGGGGCGGAGCAGCTGGTCGATCGACAGGGCTGGAATGCGTTGGCCATTCGTTGCTGGCCGGAGTGCTTCGATGAATGGGGCGGAGCAGCCTGCGTCAGCATGGCGCTTCTCAACGAGCGTGGGATTCCGGCGGCATGTGAGGCCGATGTGTTCGGGGCACTTTCGATGCGGCTCATGCAGACGCTGTCGGGAAGCCCGACATTCTTGGCCGATCTCGTCGATGCCGATCTCGACAGCGATCGTATTGCCCTCTGGCATTGTGGAGTTGCGCCTCGATCAATGGCCGACCCGAATGGGACGGTTCGAGTTCGGCTCCATCCCAATCGACGCCTCCCAGTCGTCTTCGACTTTGGTCTTGCCGAAGGACCGGTCACGATCGCCAGGATCTCCCAGACCGGCGGCACAGCCAGAATCGTTGTCGGCGAAGGCCGAATCGTGGCTGGCCAGCCGTTCGAGGGAACCTCGGCGGTGGTGCAGCTCGCGACCTCGGCAACGACACTGTTGTCCCGAGTATTCGAAGAGGGCCTCGAGCATCACTTCGTTCTGGCTTCTGGCCATCAGCAACGATTGGTTGAGGCCGTTGCTTGCGAGCTCGGCCTGCCGGTGGTGCACCTCACGTGAGCATGCCGGCGTAGTTGGCCGGCACCTCGCTCCAAGCGGGGCGGCGTGATCCTTCCCACGCTGGAACCCAAGGCGCAGCCTGCGAGGTCGTCAGGTCGTTGACTCGCCGCATGTAGTCGGAGGCTTCGTTGCGAAGTCCGAGCTCGACTCGCCGCAGATCGGGGTAGTGCTGTAGTGCCTCCCACCAGATCGATCGCCCGGCGAGATACCCACTCGCCCCCGCCGCGTAGGCATGCGACAGCATGGTGAGGAATGCTTCGGGTTCCGCACCGCCAGAGAGGAGGACCCAGGGTCTCCCAGCGGCGTGATGAAGATCATCAAACGCTTGCTGCGACGAGCGACCGTTCGCCTGATCATCGGCGAGCGTGTCTGGCGAGATCGGGCTTTCGAGCTTGAACATGTCGACGCCGTACTCCTGTGCGGCGAAGGTCTCGACGGACTCGATGATCATCTCCGTTCGTCGCTGACCGGCGGGTGTCTTGGCTGGGGCTTCGTCGGGGAAGGCGTAGAGGAGGAGCTCGAGAATGAAGGGGATGTCCGCTCGTCGACACGCCTCTCCGGCTTCGGCAACAACGCGTTGCTGATGCTCGATGACTTCGGGGCCGGCATCACCTCGATACCAGGCGAGGAACTTGACCCCATCCCCGCCGATCCGCTTGATCTTGTCCGCCGACCAGGCATCGATCGGGGCCGTCATGCGGCCGTTCGGGCGAGCGTCGAACACCGAACTCTCGAGCGTCATGATCATCCCTTGGCGAGGGCTGATCAGATCCGATGCCGCGAACGAGGTGACCGGGTCGACCAAGATCGCAGACGCCAAGGGAGCCAGGGTGCTGACGAGCAATCGCTTCACTTCCTGCACGGCCTCGATCGGCGCTGAGTCGACATTGAGCGCCCTCGCCACGAGATCGTTCACCGGCGGCCGCTGATCAACCGCCAACATCCGGAAGTGGCCGTGCTCATCGGCCAGCCGTTCCAAAGCGCGACGGGTTCCAAAATTCATGATGTGATCCTCGCTTGCTCGTTGATGAACTGTTCGACTTCGGCTCGGGTCGGGATCCCGGCTCGCCCACCGGTCCGCGCGCACTTCAGTGCTGCCGCAGCGTTGGCGAACCGAAGGGCTTCGATCTCGCCGTTGCCCTCGGCGAGAGCAAGGGCAAAGGCTCCGTGGAAGGTGTCTCCGGCGCCAAGTGTGTCGACGGCGTTGACCTCGTGTGCCGGCAGGTGGCACACCGACTGCCCGTCGAGCCAGAGGACGCCGTCGGAACCAAGGGTCACACCGATCCATCCTGGTACCGCGGCGGCGAGATGGATCAGCGCATCTCCTGGACGGGGAATTCCCGTCATCGACACGAGCGCATCTCGAGAGAACAACAGGTGGCTGGCCATTGCGAGGACCGCGCTGTCCAACGGAACCGGGCGATCGACATCCACGATCGATGGGACGCCAGCTTCCTGGGCCGCCGACACCGACGCGGCGGCACCGGTGATCCAGCGAAGATCGACCAGGACGGCGTCGGCCCCGACGACGGTGCTGGCCCACCGCGGATCGGCCAGGTCGAAGAAGTCGTCGGCAACGTGGTTGACAACGATTCGAGCGCCACGCCGATCGACCAGAACCGCAGAGGTCGGTGTCGAACGATGCTCGATTTGGCGCATTTGGTCGACGTCAATGCCCTCGGCGACCATGGCGGTTCGGGCTGCCAACCCGCGAGCGTCGGTGCCAACGCAACCGACGAACCGGGCTCGACCGCCGAGCCTGGCAACGGCGACCGCGGCGTTGGCCGCGACCCCTCCGCCTGTTTCCCGAATCCACGATGCCGAGATCTTCCCGTCGCCTGTCGGCAGATCCGGTACACCGAAGATGGTGTCGGAGGTGATGATTCCCGTGCACGACACGAGGGGAGGTTGTGAGGAATCGGTCGGCGGCGTCGTCATGGTTCCAGGATGCGGGCAGTGATCTGCGACGGCCAGGGACCGAAGCCCTGATCTTGCGCCCTTGTCAACGATCGAGCCGGCTCAGCGGGACCTTCTGCCCTGCTCGATCGCTCGGGATCGTCGGATGATCGACTTCTCAGCAGTCACTCGAGAAGGAGGCAACGCAGATGGGTGTCGTCGTTGTGGGAATGGACCTTTCATCGACCTCGACCGTTGCGCTCAACGAAGCCATTCGGGAAGCGGTGTGGAGAGAATGCTCGGTCCACGTTCTCTATGTCCTCACGATGCCCGCCTACACAGCGTTCGAGCCGGGCTCGATCCGATTCGACCTGGACACGATGCAAAAGGCTGGTGAGGCGGTTCTCGAGGAACACCTGGCGACCGTCGAAGCCAGTTATGCCGATGGGTTTCCCGTCGAGGTTGTACCTCACGCGGTGATCGGTCACACCGGAACCCAGATCTTGCGGGCCGCAACGGAGCACAACGCCGAGCTGGTGGTACTCGGCTCCCGAGGGCTCGGAGGGTTTCGAGGTCTGATGGTTGGTTCGGTCACGACCTACGCCATCCACCACCTCGAATGCCGACTGCTCGTGGTTCCCGCAGAGAAGGACGACAAGGAGGACGACTGATGGCGCACGAATTCCACTACCAAATCGTGCAGTCGCCGATCCATGGTCCCGAGCACTTGGCTCAGCTGACCGATGAGATCGGCTCCAAGCTCCACGAGCTCGATGGCGTCGGTTCACCGGCAACCGCTGATGGCTCGATCCCCTTCGCCGTTGTCGTTGGCACGGGGGGCACCGAGCAGTCGGTGATCGAGAGGTGGGAGTGGCGGCAGCTCATCAACCCCGGGGAACCAGCACTTGTGATTGCCCACCGCTCGGACAACTCTCTGGCGGCAGCGCTGGAGTCGTTGGCCTTCATTCGTCAACGCAAGGGGCGCGGACGAGTTGTGATGATCGAGCGGTTGGCAGAGGTCGCGTCGGCCGTACGCCACCATGCTGCTTATCTCAGGCTCCACAGCTCGAGGCTCGGCCTCGTCGGTACTCCCTCGGACTGGTTGGTTGCGAGCCGCCCCGATGCATCGGTGGTTCGGGGGCGATGGGGGCCGACATTGGTGCCTGTGGAGTTGCCAGACTCGGCCACGGTCGCGTCATCCGACGTCGCCGTCGAACTGGGGCGTCGCTGGTCGAACCTTGACACTGATGTCCTCGTAGGACGTACAGAAATCGACCTTGCCGCATCGCTCCACGAGCCGCTCGACGGTCTGATGTCTGCGAACGATCTTGACGCGATCAGCGTGCGATGCTTCGACCTCTTGTCGTCGTTGAAGACGTCGGGCTGTATCGCTTTGGCCGAGCTCAACTCGGCCGGGACGATCGCTGGGTGTGAGGGAGACATCCCGAGCACGGTGGCCATGATGCTGATCCGAGAACTGTTCGGAACTGCGTCGTGGATGGCCAACCCGGCGTGGATCGACCCGACCAGTGGCGAGATCGAACTGGCTCATTGCACTGTCGCTCCGAGTCTCGTGGAGGACCTTTCGCTCACCACTCACTTCGAATCGGGCATCGGCGTCGGCATCTCGGGTCGCTTTCGCAGGCAGCCGGTGACCTTGCTGCGAATCGGTGGACTCGAGATGGACGAGTTCTGGGTGGCAGACGGTGACTTGATCGCCAGTGGGTCCTCCGAGCATCTCTGTCGCACGCAGGCTTCGGTTGTTGTCGCACCCGAGCATGCGACTGACCTCCTCGACCGACCGTTGGGCAACCATCTGGTTCTGATGCCCGGAACACATGCAGCAGAATTGCTGAGATGGTGGAGTCTGTTCGTGAGCGGCTGACAGCGTGTCCGGTCAGCGGTTGACGTTGGCCGGCACGATCCAACGGAGGAGTGTTCCGGTCGGCGTGTGCCGCCGAACTTCGAACGAACCGTCGAGAGCGACCGCTCGATCTGCGAGGTTGGCAAGGCCGCTTCGCAGGACATTCTCTTTGAAACCAACACCGTTGTCGACAACCTCGAGTTCCAGGTGTTCGTCGGCGAGTCGGAGGGTGACGGTGGCTTCCGAAGCGTCGGCGTGGCGTGCTGTGTTGCTCAGAGCTTCCCGGAGGACGGCGAGGAGGTGCTCGATGATTCCAGGGTCGGTCAAGCGCTCGACGTCGCCGGAGATGACCACCGTCGGAGCGAAGCCGAGGCTCGGCTGCATTTCATCGACGATGGAGAACACGCGATCGCGGGTCGTTGCCTGGCTGCCGACCCGGTGGCGCAGGCCGTAGATGGTGGATCGCAGCTCATCGATGACGTCGTCGATCGTGTCGACGGCCGCCGAGACTCTCGAGGCCACATCCGGCGACTGGATCTGCGGCGACAGGCCCTGCAGCCCGAGTCCGAGAGCGAACAGTCGTTGGATGACCGTGTCGTGGAGATCGTGGGCGATGCGCTCTCGTTCTTCTGCCATCGCTTGATGACGTTTGGCGTTGGCGACGTCGGTCTCGACCCGAATGCGGTCGGTGATGTCGCGAACGGTGGCGAAGGTGTACGCGCCGAATTCGGTGTCGATTCGTCCCAGACTCACGTTGATCGGGAACGTCGTGCCATCTGACCTCGCCCCTTCCAGATGCTTGCTCGCAGCCATCGGGCGGCTGACCGGAGTCGTTTCGAAGCCCTGTCGGAGGCCAACGTGGGCCTGACGGCCGTCGACCGGGACCAACACCTCGATCTTCTCGCCGATCAAGGCTTCTTCCTCGTAGCGGAAGAGGCGATCGAGCGATGTATTGGTTGCGAGAATGATGCCCTCGGCATCGACGAGGATGAGACCATCAGCTGATGCGTCCCATAACGGTTGGTTGAGTGTCACCAGCTTCTGAGGATCCGGCATGAGGAGAGTATGGCCGCCGCAGGACCTGTCGGGATTGTTTCACCGATGGGTTCTTCGCCACACGACCTCGAGGCCCGACCACGTCTCGGAGATCGCGCACGCCCTTCACATCAACCGGCGTCGTTGCGACTCAAGGGTCTCGGCCTCAGGGTAGAACGCGATGACGATGTCCGGCTGTTCGGTGGGCAGCTCCACGAACGAGACGTCGGCTCAGGCCGAGGAACGGTGAGCTGGTCGACTCGACGCTTCGCGAAGATCGATTGGCTCGTCGAGAACCATTGTGGCCATGGAGCGGACGAAGGCCGCGATGGCCTCGTCGACCACCCTCCGGCTGAACGTTTGGTTGGACAGTCGTTGGCGGAGCCGCTGCGTCGGGTCGAACGATCCAACGACCGAAAGGGCGGTCGACGCATGCGGACCCTTGAGAATCACGCCGTTCACCAGGAGGCGAGCGTCGACATGGGGAAGGAGTCGACGCTCGGGTGAACTTGCATCCCAGAGCAGCGCGAGCTCGGCGACGTCGAGGCCCTTCCGCTCGAGCGAGGCCGTGGCGATCGTGACTGGCTCGGTCGGCTCGAAGCCAGCGAGTTCTCCTCGCGACGCGAAGCGCTCCAGGTGGAAGGCCGCCGAGGCTGTTGCCCCTGACAACAACTCACCGCAGCGGTCGTCGATTCGCAGACACACTTCGTCAAAGGGAAGTGGCAGGTGTGTGGTGTACTGGATTCTGCGACGCATGGTGGGCCGATCCCCAAGGGCACCCGAGCAACGCGAGTCCGCTACTTCGGTGACAGGATCCTAGGGTTCCGTTGACGGCTGTCAAGAAGCAATGAACGGTTGGCCTGGCAACTCAGGATCAGGAAGGTCGGCGTGCCGCCACACGTTGTGTGGCGAAGCCGAATGTGATCAATGCCGTACCGATGCCGAGCAGCAGCCCGGTCGACGAGCCTGTGGCCGGCAGGCCGGCGTCGACACTGTCGTCGATGGCGGTCGGTCCGGCCGGCGGTGGCTCGGTTGTCGCCGAAGGCTCGGTTGTGCTCGTTGGCGCCGCTGTACTGGTTGGCTCGACGGTTTCGCTCGGTCCGGCTGGCGGTGGTTCGGTCGGCGCTGGAGTCACAGGAGGGTTGGAGTCGGTCTGGGTCGATGCCGTGGCCGGCTCTGTGGGCGCCGGCGCAGTGGTCACCGGCTGTGTGGGTGCCGGGGCGGTGGCTGGCGGCGCAGTGGTTGACGCAGTCGCTGACGGTTCGGGCCGTACTGGCTCGGTAGTGGGAGCGGTCGTGGGGGGCGAAGTGGTCGTTACGTCGGGCTCGCACTCGATTGACACGCTGAAACCGCCGCTGGAGATGCCATCGGGTCCGAATCGGACCGCGAGTTCGATCGTTGCACCGACGGTCTCCACCTCGCCGGCCTGGTGAACGACGAAACCTTCATCCTCGAAGTCGGGAACCACGAATGTTTGGCCATTGGTCGTGATCAGGAGGTCGTTGCCTGGGTGCACCGAGACCTGATTGTTGGTACGGCCGATGACCTGGCAGGTCCGGCCAACGAGATCGGCGGGCACGGCAACGGTCCCGACGCTGGCGAGCGACCCCTCAGCGCCGCTTCTCGGCGCTCGAATGGGTATCACGAGAATCTCGTCGGCGAATGCCGGGCCGGTTGTCGAGACGAACACTGCAGTCGCCACGATCCCCGCGCCGAAGACTTTGAAGAATCGCTGCATGCCTGTGTTCATGACAGTCGCTTTCGTTGTGGTGTCGCCTCTTCGCTCGATCCCTCGCCTCGGCCGCACCGGCTTGATGGATCGACACGGTAGTTCCGTGCGTGGCGCCGATTGTGGACCGTCGCCCGTCAGCGATTCGATGCCAGGGTCGCTGCGAGGTCGGCCTCAGACCGGCAGAGCAAGGTCTTCAGTGCCAGCTGAGTCTCGGTCCGCGAGATGCCTGGGACTTCCAGCATGCGCTGAATTAGATCGTGGAGATGATCGTTTGACTGAGCAACCGTCCGACACACCAGATCACCCGAGCCGCTGACCGCATGGATCTCGAGAATCTCGTCGATCGTTGCCAGCCGTTCGACGATGCCGTCGTCCGCTCCTTGCGTGATTTCCAGAGTCACGAAAGCCAATACGCCGAAGCCGATCGCCAGACCGTCGACATCTGGTCCGTACCCCGTGATCACCCCACGGGTCTGCAACCGCTCGACCCGGGCATGGACGGTGCCCCGGGCGACGCCGAGCAAGCGCGCCAGCCGAGCTTCTGTGGCCCGTGGCTCGGTTCGGAGCTGTGCGATCAGCGCGGCGTCGAGGGCGTCGAGAGCTGTCATGTTGTTCAGCGTAGGTCAGCTATGGCGTTCAAGATCATGCACTCTGCACAGCAAACAGTTGCTCGCTTGACGGATTGATGCACATCGTGGCGTACTTGATGTCCATATGTCATCTGAGAGGGTCTTTCATGTCCGTGATCGCTGATGTCTCTGCCTCGCCTGCGGCCCGCCTGAAGGGGTGGGACTCGATTGAGTTCTGGGTCGGGAATGCTCGGGCCATGGCCGGATTCCTGTCTGGTTCGTTCGGTTTCCGCGTGACTGCATATGCGGGGCCGGAAACTGGTGTGAAGGACAAGGCCTCCTACCTTCTGGAACAAGGCGACATTCGTCTGGTTGTCACGGCGGCGCTGACCCCCGACTCAGAGATCTGGGCTCATGTGCGAGAGCACGGAGATGGGGCACGGGATCTTGCGTTTGTCGTCGACGACGCAACCGCTACCTACGATGCCGCTCTCACACGAGGCGCTCGCTCAGTGGCCGAGCCATACACATTGGAAGATGATCAGGGCGTTCTGCGCCTGGCGGACCACGTATCCGGACTCGTCGTCGAGCCT
>CAZYLX010000083.1:0-9122 GCA_964648595.1 uncultured Acidimicrobiaceae bacterium | reverse complement strand
GCCGACACGAGGATTTTCAGTGCACATCACGGTGCGTTAGTTTATTGATATCACTGGCTGACTTTCGGCTGCGCTAGAATTGAACATCAGCAAGGGGATCATTCGTAGCGTGATTTTACACTGGCTTAGCAGGATGGAGCGGTGGATTCCCGAGTGGCGGGGGATGACGGTTGCCGAAGCTGACGGCGAGGGCGGCACCCAAATCGTGCCCGCCGACCGCCCGCCGACCATCCGTGACATCTTGAGCCACACCTCAGGCATCGGCTACGGGCCAGGGAACCAGGATCTCGTCCTCGGCGAACGGGACTGGCTGGCCGATCACGATCTCGAATCATTGTCCAAGGCCTTCGGAGACTGGCCGCTGCGTTTCCAGCCCGGAACCCGCTGGCTCTACTCCCACGGCATGGACGTCGCCGCCCGTTTGGTCGAGATCATGTCCGGGATGCCCTACGACGAGTACCTGCGCACCGTCATCTTCGAACCGCTCGGCATGGTCGACACGGGTTTCTGCGTGCCTTCAGACAAGGTCGACCGGTTCGCCGCTTGCTACGGCCGCAATAGTCGCAAGGAGCTTGTCCTCATCGACGATCCGCACAAGAGCAGCTATCTCCGCGAGCCGAAACTGCTGAACGGCGGTGGCGGCCTGGTCGGCGCGACCGCCGACTATGTGCGGTTCGCCACCATGCTTGCCAACGGAGGTGAGCTCGATGGCACGCGAGTGCTGGGGCGCAAGACGATCGAACTGATGACGTGCAACCACTTGCAGGGCGATGGCGAGCTGGCGGACTTCGCTCTACCAATGGGTTATGGCGAGGTCGGGTTTGCCGGTACCGGTTTCGGGCTGACGGTCGCGGTGTCGAAGGGGCCTTCGGCGAGTGGAGTGGTCGGCTCGGCTGGCGAGTTCATGTGGGGCGGGGCCGCCTCGACCACCTTCTGGGTCGATCCTGCTGAGGAGCTGGCTGTCGTCTTCATGACCCAGCTGATGCCGTCAGGCACATTCAACTTCCCAGATCAGCTCAAGACGCTTGTCTACGGCGCCCTGCTCTAACATCACCGGATGCGAGACGCCGCTAGCGCAGTGACCTTCGATTTCGATCGGATCGTCGACAGAACCAATACGAACTCCATTGCCATCGACGGCTTCCGCCAGTTCCTGTTCGGCGGTGATGACATCGTCCTGCCGTGTGCCGACAATGACGCGATTTCGATGTGGGTTGCCGACATGGCCTTCGCTTCTGCGCCGGCGGCGATCAACGGAATGATCGAGCGCATCGAGCACCCGATCTTCGGCTACTCAGTGATCATCGACGACGAGCTGTTCGACGCCTTCTCCGGATGGTGCGATCGGTACTACGACTGGGCACCCCAGCGAGATCACTTCTTGACCTCACCCGGCGTCGTTCCCGCTCTCTACGACCTTGTCGAGCACATCCTCGAACCTGACGAGAAGGTTCTCACGCTCACCCCGGCCTACGCGTATTTCGAGCGAGCGCCGATCCACCACGGACAAGCCTTGGTCACGAGCGGACTGATCGAGTCCGACGATGGTCAGTACACGATCGACTTCGTCGACCTCGAGGCGAAACTGGCCGATCCTGAACTTCGGCTTTTCTTCCTGTGCCATCCGCACAACCCCACCGGCCGTGCGTGGAGCGAACACGAGCTGCGCCGTATGGGGGAGCTCTGCTTGGCAAACGACGTGATCGTGGTTTCCGACGAGATCCACTGTGACCTCCTTCGCACTGGACTCACCCACACGCCGCTGGCGTCGATCTTCCCCGAGTCCGACCAGATCATCACCTGCATGTCCTCCAGCAAGACCTTCAACCTCGCCGGCCTCGGGATCGCCAATGTGATCATCCCGAACGACGAGATTCGAAAGATTTGGAAGGACCGCAATTTCGAGACGGTGAATCCGATCAGCGTCGCAGCTGCAACAGGAGTGTTCCGTGACGGCGATGCGTGGCTCGCTCAGCTTCGCACCTATCTCGATGCGAACTTCGAGTTCGTTCGCAAGACACTCGCCGATCAGCTCCCCGACGCGGTGTTCCACGTTCCTGACGCCACCTACCTGGCATGGATCGATCTGCGGAAGTACTTCTCACCCGACACCCACCTCACTCGGTTCTATGCCGAGCGGGCGGGTGTGCTCCTCGAAGGGCCGGACAAGTTCGTCGCCGATGCCGACGGCCACATCCGAATCAACCTCGCTTGCCCCCGAGCCGTGGTTGAAGAAGGCCTCTCGAGACTCATCTCGGCAACACTGTCCAAGTAGGTCCCCAGCACCGCAGTGGTCAGCGAACTACGTTGATGGCCATGGCTCAAAACGGCGGAATTGGTCGAACGAGCGAGACCGTGATCGAGCGCATCGTGACGCACGGCCGGGCCGCAGTACGAACAGACGCCGACGAGCACGAGGCGTTCCTTCGGAGCTACTTCGCCCACGTCGATCCCGGCGACCTGAACGAGCGAACCCCTGACGATTTGTTCGGGATGGCCGTCGAGCACGAGCAGTTGGGCATGGTCAGGGATCCCGGCACGACGTCGGTTCGCGTGATGAGCCCGCTCGTCGAGGTCGACGGGTGGGAGAGCCGGCATTCCGTCCTCATGACCGTCACCGACGACCTGCCGTTCCTCGTCGACTCGGTGACGATGGAGTTGAGCAGGATGGGCATCGGGATCCATCTGGTCGTCAACCCTGTCCTGGTGGACCTGCGGTCCACGGGTGGACGATTCGCCAGTGCTCGCGATGGCAAGGCAGGCGACCATGCGTCGTTCATCGCGATGGAGATCGACCGTCAGAGCAAACCCGAGCGATTGGCCGAGATCGAGGCGTGCATCAGGCGAGTGCTCGCCGACGTCCGGGCGGTGGTCAACGACTGGCCCGAGATGCGCTCCAAGATGCTCGGAATCGCTGAGAGTCTGGCGAGCGAGGCGATCCCATTGAGCGAAGCAGAGGTCAGCGAAGCTGTTGAACTGGCCCGTTGGGTGGCAGGCGACCACTTCATCTTCCTCGGCTATCGGGAGTACAAGCTCGACGAGACCAGCCTCCACGCAATTCCAGGATCGGGCTTGGGAATTCTGGCCGGCGAGCCTGCCCAACCAACCCGCTTGCTCGCCGACTTGCCGCCACAGGCTCGGGCCCGGGCAGCCGAGCGCCGCCTCCTCAACCTGACCAAGGCCGGATCCCGGGCCACCGTCCATCGGGCCTCCTATCTCGACTACATCGGTGTGAAGACCTTCGACGAGAACGGCGACGTAGCAGGTGAACGGAGATTCGTCGGCCTCTACACGGCCGAGGTCTACACCCGCTCGGCCTCGCTGATCCCTCGAGTCCGACGACTCATGGACGAGACCCTCGAGCGGGCCGGACTGCCAAAAGGTGGTCACGACGAGAAACGCCTCCTCAACATCCTCGAGGACTACCCGCGCGACGAACTGCTGCAAATCGACATCGACGATCTCTTCGACACCGCAATCGCCATCGCCAGCTTGCAAGAACGACGCCGGGCCCGCCTCTTTGCTCGGCCCGAGCTCTTCGGCCGGTTCGTGACCTGCATGGTGTACATCCCGCGGGACCGGTACAACACCGAGACCCGCACGCAGATCCAGTCGCTACTCACGGAGTCATACGGGGGAAGCGCTTCTGACTGGAGCACCAAGATCTCGGACTCGGTGCTGGCTCGCCTGCTCATCGACGTGCGCATCGACAGCGGTGAACCGAAAGGCGTGGATGTCACCGCGCTCGAAGCTCGAATCGAGGACATTCTCCGAGACTGGGAGGACGACTTCCATGCCGAAGTGGTGCGAGAGCTCGGCGAAGATGTCGGCGTCGACGTCGCTCAACGCTACGCCGGAGCGTTCCCGCACAGCTACCGCAGCTCGTTCACACCCCGAGCCGCAGTCGCCGACATCGAAGAACTCGAACAGCTCGCAGAGGATGGTCAGGTCGGACTGAACGTCTACCGAACACCCGGTAACCCCCCAACTGCGTTCAAGCTCAAGCTGTACCGGCGTGGCGACCGCGTCTCCCTCACCACCGTGATGCCCAGCCTCAGCAACCTCGGCGTGGTTGTGATCGACGAGCAGCCGTACGAGATCCGACGAGACGACGACGCCCCTCTGTGGATCTACGATTTCTCGCTCGAGCATCCTGACGCGGGCCTCGATTTCGCAGCAACCGCGGAACTGGTCGAGAAGACGTTCGCCGCAGTGTGGCGGGGCGAAGTTGGCGACGATGGGTTCAACCGGCTCGTGCTTGCGGCTGGCATCGGGCCCCGTCGCGTCTCGGTGCTGCGGGTCTACGCCCGGTACCTCCATCAGACCGGAATCGCCTACAGCCAGAAGTACATCGAGGACACGCTCGGCCAGCACGCCGATGCAGCGCGCATGCTGGTCGAACTGTTCCTGGCCCGCTTCGATCCTGACCGCGACGAACGGGCCGAGGAGTGCGACAGCATCAGCGCAACGTTCTTGACAGCTGTCGAAGAAATCAAGAGCCTCGACCAGGATCGCATCCTGCGGCGCTTCCACAATCTGATCGTCAGCACGCTGCGCACCAACTTCTTCCAGACCGATGCCGACGGTAATCAGCCTCGCTATGTCGCGGTGAAGCTCGATCCCAAGTCGATCGACGACCTACCTGAGCCCCGTCCGATGTTCGAGATCTTCGTGTACTCGCCTCGATTCGAGGGTGTGCACCTGCGGTCCGGATCGGTTGCAAGAGGTGGGCTTCGTTGGTCGGACCGCAACGAGGACTTCCGCACCGAGGTGCTGGGCCTGGTCAAGGCCCAGATGGTCAAGAATGCCGTGATCGTTCCGTCGGGAGCGAAGGGCGGTTTCGTTCTGAAGCGTCCCCCAGTCGGGGCTGACCCGCAGGATCTTCGCGACGAGGTGGTCGTCTGCTATCGCCTGTTCGTCTCAGCGTTGTTGGACCTCACGGACAACTTGGTGGACGGTGTTGTCGTCCCACCGATTCGCACGGTGCGCCACGACGGCGACGACACCTACCTCGTCGTCGCTGCCGACAAAGGGACGGCAACGTTCTCCGACATCGCCAACGAGCTCGCCGTGCAACGTGGCTACTGGCTGGGCGACGCATTCGCTTCGGGTGGCTCCCAGGGGGACGACCACAAAGGAATGGGCATCACGGCCCGCGGTGCGTGGGAATCGGTGAAACGCCACTTCCGCGAGCTCGGACACGACATCCAGTCAGAACCCTTCACGGTGGTTGGCGTGGGCGACATGTCCGGCGACGTCTTCGGAAACGGAATGCTGCTGTCCGAGCAGATTCGCCTCATCGCGGCATTTGACCATCGACACATCTTCATCGATCCGAATCCCGATCCTGCCGTGTCGTACGCGGAACGACAGCGACTGTTCGATCTTGCCGGCTCGAACTGGGCCGACTACGACGCTTCGCTCATCTCGCCGGGAGGCAGCGTCCACCCTCGCTCGGCGAAGGCCATCGAGCTCGGCCCCGAGGCTCAGGAAGCCCTCGGCATCGAGACATCAGTGTTGACCCCCGCTGAACTCATGATTGCCATACTGCGAGCTCCCGTTGACCTCCTGTGGAACGGCGGCATCGGCACGTACATCAAGGCGTCTTCGGAGTCGAACGCTGACGTGGGCGACAAGGCCAATGACTCGATACGCGTCGATGCCCGAGACACCAGGGCAAAGGTGATCGGCGAAGGTGGCAACCTCGGTGTCACGCAGCGGGCGCGGGTGGAGTTTGCTCGCAACGACGGTCGCATGAATACCGATGCCATCGACAATGCCGCCGGCGTCGACTGCTCGGACCACGAGGTCAACATCAAGATCGCACTTGACCAGGTGGTGGCGGAGGGGGATCTGACGGACAAGCAGCGGAACGAGCTCTTGGCCGAGATGACAGCTGATGTGGCTGTTCTCGTTCTCGCCAACAATCAGACCCAGACCCAGGCCATGAGTGAGGAGCGGATCGAAGCCGCGAGCATGGTCGATGTCCACGCGCGCTACCTGGCCTCGCTGGCATCCCGCGGTCTTCTCGACCGAGAGCTCGAGTTCTTGCCTGACGCTGAGGCCATGAGCGATCGTCGTCACGCCGATGAGGGGCTCACGTCGCCAGAGATCGCCGTCCTTCTTGCCTACACGAAGAACGTGCTGAACGACGAGCTCCTGGCGTCGACGCTGCCAGACGATCCGACCTTCGAGCCGCTGCTCGTCGACTACTTCCCAGCGCGCTTGCGCGAATCTCATGGAGACGCAATCCGCCGCCACCGTTTGCGCCGTGAGATCATTGCCAACCGCATCGCGAACCTCATCGCCGATCGTGCCGGCACCACGATGGTGTATCGGTTGTCGCAGGAGACGTCGGCGGGAAGCGATGAAATCGCAGCAGCCCACATGGCGGCATGGGAGATCTTTCAGCTGGCCGAGCTGTCAGACGCCGTCAACCTGGTAGATCCAGCTTTGCCAGCAGCAAGCCAGCTCGGGATCCACCTGTCGGCGCGGCAGCTGGCCGAACGGGCAACGCGCCAGCTCGTCCGGACACGTCCCTTCCCGTTCGATGCCGGCCTAGCGATCGCCGACCTCGCGGTGCCGGTCCGAGAGATTGTCGAACGCTTGCCGCACTACCTCGTCGGCGCCGACCTCGTTGCCTACGAGGCCCAGCTGGCCGAGTTACTAGAAAGCGGAATGCCAAGGAACGTGGCCGAGCGGGTCGCGGCACTGGGCCCATCACTTGCAGCAATCGACATCGTTGAGGTCGCCAAGGAAGGTGGAGCCGACCCGACCGTCGTGGCAGGGGTGCATTTTGAAATGGCAGACGCCCTCGATTTGAACTGGTTGCGCAATCGCATTCTGAGCTTGCCCCGCGACAGTCAGTGGTCATCACTCGCTCGGCTCACCCTCCGCGGGGACCTGTACACCGATCACCGATCCCTCACGGCACAGGCAATCGGGATTCATGAGGCGGGGGCGAAGGAGGTTGTCGCCCAGTGGCTCAGCACCAACCGGGCCGCCACCGACCACTACTTGCGAACGATCGCAGAGATCCGTGCCGCCGGACCCGCTGATCTCACGACCCTGCTCGTGGCTGCACGCGAGGTTCGGAATCTCATTGGTCGGACGGCTTCATCGAATCTGCAAGAGGTCTGAAGCACGGTGAACGCGGGCACGCTACGTTCGGGCGCTCAGACAGATGAGCGCACCTGAACGAGGGAACGATTTCGATGGGCACATTGGGAATTGACATCGGCGGCTCCGGGGTCAAGGGAGCGATCGTCGATACGGCCACAGGAGAGTTGCTGAGCGAGCGGATCCGCGTCCCGACGCCCCAACCGGCAACACCCGAGAGGATTGCCGCCGTGGTTCAAGAGCTTGTCGCGACGTTGGATTACAGCGGGCCGGTCGGCTGTTGCTTTCCCTCCGTGATCGTGAACGGACAGGCCAGGAGCGCAGGCAACATCGACGAATCCTGGCGAGGCACACCTGTTGATGAGCTGTTCCAGCAAGCGACCGGGCTGTCGTTTGTCGTCAACAACGATGCCGATGTCGCAGGCATTGCCGAGATGACCCTAGGAGCGGGCCGCGGCCTCACGGGAACGGTCATCATGATCACCATTGGCACCGGCCTCGGTTCCGGGGTGTTCCGCAATGGCATGCTGATTCCAAATATTGAACTCGGACGAATGCATGGCAAAGATGGTGAACCCATCGAGTTCTACGCCGGAGACAGAGCCAGGAAGGTGAACGACCTCAGCTGGCCTGAGTGGGGTGGGCGGTTCAACTACTTCCTTCAGCGAGCAGTGAGGGTCTGCACTCCCGATCACTTCATCCTCGGAGGCGGTGCAAGCAAGAAGCTGGACAAGTTCTCCGACCAGCTCACCGTGGACACGCCTATCCGAGTCGCACAGTTCATGAACAACGCGGGGATCATCGGCGCGGCGATCACGGCTGAGCCTTGACGCGCTGGACGTTCAGCGGAGCTCGGGGACACGTTCAGGATCTGGATCGATCCATAGCGCAGCTGGGCTCTCCAGTCGGCCATGGGCATTCCACGGTTTGAAACCCAAGCGTTCCTTGAGCTTGTCCGAGAGCTCGGGCCAGAGGGAGCGGTCCAGACCGAGCACCTGATTCTCCTGTTGGCGGAACTGCGGGGCGCAGAAGGTTCCCGAGACTCCCAGCCGGTCCTCGCCGCCGGTCCCATGCCACAGACGGCCGTCGAACACGGCCAATGACCCGGCCGGTCCGACCATCTGTTCGATCGCCAAGCCGCCCTGATCCTGCGGGTTGGGCTGAGCCCCGGAAAGGTGCGAGCCAGCCACCACTTCGGTGGCTCCGTTCTCTTCGGTGAAGTCGTTCAACATCCACATCGTGTTGGCAACGACGGCCGGAGCGATGCCAAGTGACGTGTCGGGTTCGAGAGCAGACGGCGCCGGCGATCGCGTGATCTCTGATGGGCGCACGTGGTCGGATCCGGGCACGACCGGCTGCGGCATCCACCATTGATCTGTGTGAAGCCCCATGAGCAGACCACCGGGCTTGGCGATGTTGGCCGAATGAGTCGAAAGGATGAACCGAGGCCCGAGGATGTATCCGATCAGTTCGTCGACGAGGGGGTGAACGATCATGTCCCGGAAACACTGGCCCTTGTTGATCAGAAGCCAGAGCCGCTGATTCACGCCACCGTTGGCAGCAGAAAACGCATCAGGTCTGAGCTGGCCGAAATCGTCGAGAAGATGCTGTTCGGCGCCGGCATCACGGAAGGCCAAACCATCTCGCTCCTCGGCCGCCGCTTGCTCTACCAGTCGCTGTCTTGCTTCGATGAGTTCTTTGTTTGCGAGTGCGCCCGGGATGACGCAGAGGCCGTGCTGATCAAGATCCCGTTTTGTCTGTTCGACGTCTGTCGTTGGTGGAGGAAGCACGATCCGACACTTGTGGGGTTCGCCACGTGATGCAACCCGGTCCGAGCGCTTCCATGTCGCCCCCGCCACAGCCAATGACGAGGGCCATGGATCCCTCCGGCGGTGTGGCGTTGAGGATCGCCCGGTCGTAGTGAATATTGAGATTCCAACGGCCATCTGTAGCTGCCACCGCATGAGTGTCGCGCTTGCCTTCGGCATGACGACAGTCGCCGA
>CAZYLX010000082.1:0-9122 GCA_964648595.1 uncultured Acidimicrobiaceae bacterium | reverse complement strand
AGGTCAAGCTGCGCCGCGCGGTCATCCCCGGCGACCAGATGGTCATGGAGGGCAGCGCGACATTCGACGAGGTCACAAACCGCTGGTACGTCGTTGAACGAGACGTGACCGAACGAGTCACCCGCGAGCGCGACCTCGAGATCACGCAGCGCTTCTTCGACCTCTCATCGAGTCAGCTCGTGCTCGTTGACTCGAGTGACCGGATTCTGCGAGCAAACGGTGCCTTCACCGCAGCTGTCGGCCAATCGTTCGAGAGCCTCGCTGGTTCTGACATTGTCGAGACGCTGAATGTCGTGTCAGGAGAAGGTCTGCGGCGTGCGCTCGCCGGCGCCAGGAGCGGGAACGAGTCGGAGCTCGACGATGTTCACGTTCACGGTGCGGGTGGAGTTCGCACGCTCGAGGTGCACCTCACAACGGCCACTGACGGTTGCTCGGTGTATCTCGACAGCCGGGACATCACAGAAGAACGATCACTTCAGTACGAACTGCTGGAACGAGCAACACGCGATGGTCTGACCGGTCTGGTCAACCGTGCCACGTTCATCGAGGCCGTCGACGCTGACCTTGCGGACGATCGCGACGTCGCCGTCATCATGCTGGACCTCGATGGCTTCAAACAGGTGAACGACACCCTCGGCCATGCGGCAGGCGATGCCCTGCTCGTTGGTGTGGCCGAGCGCCTGTCGCAGCGCACCCGAGCCGTCGACATGGTTGGTCGCTTTGGCGGTGATGAATTCGCGATCCTGCTCCGAGGCGTTCCCGACGCTCCGACGACTCTTCTCGTCTCCGAGAAGATTCGTCGGTCGTTCGATGAGCCGTTCGACGTCTTTGGTCGTGAGATCGAGATCAGCGCTTCAGTGGGTGCCACGTTTGGCCGCAGACGGAGCCACACTTCGGACGAACTCCTGGCCGAGGCGGATCTTGCGGCGTACGCAGCAAAGGAGCCAGGTGCCGGCAGCTCTCGCCTGTTCGATGAGGAGTTGCGGGCCAGCTCCGATTTCGGCGAGGCGCTCGAGGATCATCTCCGACGGGTCCTTGCCGCACCCGACTTCGAACTCGACATCGTCCGTGTCGACAATCTGGCTGGGGAGGCAGTTGGCGTTGGAGTGTCCGCGCCGGCGATCGCCATCTCGGGGCAGCGTCGATGGAACAGTGAGTCACTGAGAATCGCGCGACGGCTTGGTCTCCTGACTCCGGTGTACGCCAGGCTTGTCTCCGAGTCGGTTGCTGCTGTTGCTCCTTGGCTCCGAGTCAATCCGGAGGCATACCTCGACCTCGTGTTCGACGTCCGCGAAATCGGGGCATCGGGGTTCGCGCGGCGAATGCTCGACAGTTTCGAGGAACACGGCCTCCCTGCTGAGCAGCTGTTGATCAGCATCACGGGCCTCGCCGGCGATGGGCTTCGGACGGTCGGGCGAGAGATCATCGACATGCTCCGTGAGGCCGGCGTCCGGCTGTCGCTGGCCGAGAGTGCCGCTGATGCGGACACGTTGGCTGCATTCCAGTTCGGCTGTATCGATCGAATCGATGTGGACGCAACTCGAGTTGCATTGGCGCCCGAGGGTTCGATCGATGCCTTGATCTGTTCAACGGTCTTCGACGCTGCCGACCGGCTGGGTGTCGAGGTGGTGGTCGATGCCAGTTTTGCTCCGGACATGGTCGACGTTGTTGCCCTGTTCGGAACGTGTCGCCCGCTCGGACTCGTGTTCGCACCCGCGGTCCCGCTCGACGATTTTCTCGCGAGCAACGTGCCGGTGTCGACCGAGGACGCTCCCTTGTCGTAGCTGCGCACACCGGACCCGGCGGCGGCCGGTGTGGGATGATCGGCCGATGTCGATCGACGTGGCGCTTGCCGATCTCGAACCGCTGATGCGACCGCGTGGCGTCATCCTCGTCGGCGAACCTCATGGAACCAACGAGTTCCCGGCTCTGATCGCGGCCATGGTCGACAAGGAGCTTGCGGCTGGCATGTCGGTGATCGTGGGGTTGGAGGTGCCGATGACCGAGGAACTCGAGCGGGGCGCGATCGGGCCGTTTTGGACCCGATCACCCGAATTCCAGGACGGCCGGTCGAGCACGGCCATGGCCGAATTGGTGGAGACTCTCGCCGAACGGCAGCGAGCTGGCGACTCTGTCGAGATGGTGGCCATCGATGGGCCTTGGGTCGCTCCGGGATCCTCGGTGCCGCTCGATCACCTCGCTCTGCTGGAGCAGCCGCGAGACGAATTGATGGCGGCCAATCTGCTCAGTGTGATGGACCGAACCCCTCGAGCCTGCACGATCGTCCTTGCCGGCAGCATGCACACCTCGACCAACGGCACAGCCTGGCGGACACTCGGTTCGATTCTTCGTCCGTGGTTCCCGATTCTCGTGAGCTTGATGGGCCAGTTGACTGGAGGAAGTCGCTGGCTCCTGCCGGCGACCGGCGAGCCGGGCCTTGCTGCAGATGTAGCACCCCTCGACCTGCCCGTCGGAGCCTTGTGGGCTGACGAACCGGGCACCGACGGTCACCACGGGTATGTGAACCTGGGCGCCGTCACCTCCTCGGCCCCAGCGAACGCCACCCCGTCGGATTGAACACCGCCGCCAGATTGGACACAGCGGCCGGGCAGAAACCGCATCGAGCCTGATCTCACCCGGCGCTAGCGTCTCGAGATGCTCCGACGTTTCGCTCAACTCGACGTGTTTGCTTCGCAAGGACTCTCTGGCAACCCGCTCGCTGTCGTGATCGACGGCGATGGCTTGTCGACCGACGAGATGTTGCAGTTCGCTCGATGGACCGATCTGTCAGAGACAACGTTCCTTTTGCCTCCGGTCCATCCCGATGCCGACTATCGGGTCAGGATCTTCACCCCGACCGAAGAGCTCCCGTTCGCCGGCCACCCCACCCTCGGCTCGTGCCAGGCCTGGCTCGAGTCGGAGGAACAGCGCTCCACCGATGCGCAGATCGTCCAGGAGTGCGAGGCCGGACTCATTCCGATTCGGTCATCCGATGGCCGGTTGGCGTTCGCTGCTCCTCCGCTGATCCGGTCAGGGCCGGTCGACCATGGCCTGTTGGTCGATGTGTTTTCCGCTCTCGGGGTCGAGCCAGGTGAGGTCGTTGACAGCACATGGGCAGACAACGGCCCGGGCTGGCTGGTCGTGTTGTTGTCGAGCGCAGAACGTGTGCTCGACCTCGACCCCGACGTTTCTGTTCTCCAGCACGGCGCCGTCGGCGTCGTTGGCCTCCAGGCACCTGGTGCAGCATCGGCCGTCGAGGTCCGGGGTTTCTTCAAAGGGCCGCTGGGAGAGCACCGGGAGGACCCGGTGACCGGCAGTCTGAACGCCTCGATTGCTCAGTGGTTGTTGGCCTCAGGGCGTGTCAAGGCTCCGTATGTGGCGAGTCAAGGAACTCGCCTGGGGCGAGCCGGTCGAGTTCATGTGTCGACCGCTGACGGAGAGATCTGGATCGGGGGCCTTGCCAAGACGATCGTTTCTGGTTCGGTCGAGCTCTGAGTCGGACCTGGCTCACGCCCGGTCGCATTAGGCTCCCGGCGGTGACTACGACCCCGCCAGCGCTGGAGCCAGCCCGCGTCGCCATCATCATGGGCAGCCAATCCGACTGGGCGACCATGCAGCACGCGGCAGGAACGCTCGACGCGCTCGGCATCGATCATGTCGATCGCATCGTGTCCGCCCATCGAACCCCGGCCCGGATGGTCGAGTTCGCCGCCGCCGCAAAGCCCTCCGGCCTTCAGGTCATCATCGCCGGTGCCGGCGGCGCGGCTCACTTGCCGGGCATGGTCGCGGCAATGACACCGATTCCCGTCTTTGGTGTGCCTGTCGAATCGGAGGCGTTGTCCGGTCAGGACAGCCTCCTCTCGATCGTGCAGATGCCGGCAGGAGTTCCGGTCGGCACCTTGGCGATCGGTAAGGCCGGCGCCGTCAATGCTGCGTTGCTGGCCGCCGCCGTTCTGGCTCTTGTCGACTCAACGGTCGCTGATGCACTCGATGCGTACCGAGCGGCACGGACTGCAGCGGTGGCCGACGCCCCCGTTTCCTCGGCCGATGGGAACTGAGTGACGGAGCCTGGTTCGGTCGCTGATTCGGTGTTGGTCGACGGTCCGCTCCCGCCCGGTGCAACCATCGGGTTCCTCGGGGGAGGGCAACTGGCCAGGATGATGGCGATGGCCGCGGCCCGCCTGGGTTACCGCACGATCGTGCTCGACCCCGCTGGACCATGCCCGGCAGCTCAGGTGTGCAACTCCCACATCGTTGGCGCATACAACGACCCTGCTGCTCTCGACCGCCTGGCGAATCAGTGCGACGTCGTGACCTATGAGTTCGAGAACGTTCCCGCCGAGGCTGCCGAACGGCTGGCCACAGCGACGACGCTCCACCCGAATCAGCAGTCGCTGGCTGTCTCGCAAGACCGGTTGGTCGAGAAGGAATTCTTGCGCTCGGTCGGTATCGATACGGCTCCGTTCCGCCCGGTGTCGAGCGTTCTCGAGATTCAGGAAGCGGTCGACTCTTTCGGTGGCGAAGCAATCATCAAGACTCGTCGGTTCGGCTACGACGGGAAGGGTCAGGTTCGCGTTCGTGGTTCTGCGCCTGACGATGTCGTCGATTCCATGGGGTCGTCGGCCCTGATTGCGGAGGGTGTCGTAGAGTTCGTTGCCGAGATCAGCGTGATCGCAGCCCGTTCGATCGCAGGGGACATCAGCTGTTTCGAACCTGCCAGAAACACACACCGAGACGGAATCCTTGTCTCCTCGAGCGTTCCCGCGGACGTTTCGCGAGATGTCGTTGGCCGGGCGCTCGATCACGCCCGTGGCCTCCTCACCGCCCTCGACTACGTCGGGGTGCTGGGCCTGGAATTGTTCGTCATGGCCGACGGAACGGTTCTGGCCAACGAGTTCGCCCCTCGAGTACACAACTCGGGGCACTGGACCGAGCTCGCGTGTGATGTCGATCAGTTCGAACAGCACATCCGGGCCATCACTGGACATCCCTTGGGTGACCCCGAGGCCGTGGCGTGTGAGATGATCAATCTGATCGGGAGCGACGTGGATCGAGTGCCCGAACTCGTCGCCGATGGTGGCTGGCGGGTCCACATGTACGGCAAGGCCGAGGTTCGTCCGGGCCGGAAGATGGGGCACGCAACAAGGCGAGTCGACAAGCGCTAGCTTGACTTCTTGTGGAAACCGGGCGCCGGGGGCGGTGCCCGAACTCTGGGCGGCGACACTGTCATCGCTCAGGGGGCAGGAGAAGCTCGATCTCGGGCTCGGGGAGATGTTCGTTGCACGCTGCACCGGGGAACACGCTGTCAACCGTGACGCTCGATCTTCCCGGCCATCAGTCGGGCAAGGTCCGCGAAATCTGGACGCTGCCCGACAACCGTCGGCTTCTGATCACCACCGATCGTTTGAGCGCGTTTGATCGAATCATCGGCCTTGTTCCGCACAAGGGTCAGGTGCTGAATCAGCTCGCTGCATGGTGGTTCGACGCCGTTGCCGACATCGTTCCCAGCCATGTGATCGGGGTTCCCGATCCCAATGCCTTGATCGCCGTCGAGGCGGCCCCGCTTCCTGTCGAGGTCGTGGTTCGTGCCCGACTCACCGGCAGCACCTCGACCGCTGTCCTTCCTCGCTATCTCGCAGGCGAACGTGAGATGTACGGGCACACGTTCCCCGAGGGGCTCGTACCCCATGGTCCACTCCCGGCCGCCATCATCACTCCGACCACAAAGGCGCTCGCTGGACAGCACGACGAGCCGACCACCTCAGAGGCGATTGTCGCCGACGGCTTGGTCGGGCCCGAGCTCTGGATCGAGGTGCAAGACGTCGCCTTGCGGCTGTTCGATCGGGGGCAGAAGATTGCAGCTGACGCAGGATTCGTGCTCGCCGACACCAAGTACGAGTTCGGCCTTGCCCCCGACGGCACCCTGATCATCATCGACGAGATGCACACGCCAGACTCCTCTCGCTATTGGGATGCCTCGACTCTCGACGCCCGTCTGGCTGTGGGATCGGCGCCTGACGGTTACGACAAAGAGCCCGTTCGGCTCGCTTTGAAGGCCGCTGGTTACTCCGGTGACGGCGAGCCGCCAACACTGCCGGAGCAGGTCTGGCTCGACACCTCGGCTCGCTATGTCGAGCTCTATGAACGCATCACCGGTTCCACGTTCGAACCGGCAGACCAACCCGCACAAGCTCGCATCGAAGCCAATCTGGCGGAGGTTCTCGGATGATCGACCACAGCGGTTCCCGCACACCTGATCCGGTCGGTGAGCTCG
The DNA here is from genome assembly GCA_964648595.1 of uncultured Acidimicrobiaceae bacterium. Taxonomy (GTDB): domain Bacteria; phylum Actinomycetota; class Acidimicrobiia; order Acidimicrobiales; family SZUA-35; genus SZUA-35. The sequence goes on along the minus strand of CAZYLX010000082.1, from coordinate 2,848 downwards.
ACCTGCCGAAGGAGGAGTGTGGCGTCGTCGGCATCTCCGTGCCGGGCGACGAGGCGGCCAAGGACGCCTTCTTCGGGCTCTATGCCCTCCAGCATCGAGGCCAGGAGGCGGCCGGCATCGCCGTTGCCGACGGTCGAGCCATCCGGGTGCACAAGGACATGGGCTTGGTTTCCCAGGTCTTCGACCCTGTTTCGCTGGCCCCGCTCGTCGGCGGCATGGCGATCGGCCACACGCGCTACAGCACGACCGGAGCCAGCTCCGAACGCAACGTCCAGCCCTACGTGGTCGAGACCATGCACGGTCCCCTCGGCGTTGCCCACAACGGAAACCTCGTCAATACCGACCAGCTGCGGAAGAAGCTGTTGGCTCGTGGTGCCGGCCTGCAGTCGTCGTCGGATTCCGAAGTCATCGCGCTGATGCTCGCCGCTTCTGATGGCGACAGCTGGGAGGAGCGCCTGGCGACCGTGATGCCACAGTGGGAAGGGGCGTACTCGCTGGTGGTGATCGCCGGCACAAAGGTGGTTGCTGCTCGAGATCCCTGGGGATTCCGGCCCCTGTCGATGGGCAGGATGCCGAGTGGCGGCCATGCCATTGCTTCCGAGACTGGCGCACTGCAAACCCTCGGTTGCGACAACATCCGCGAGATCGAGCCGGGCGAGATCGTTGTGCTCCAGGGCCAGTTGGCCCGTTCTCATCGGGCGCTACCGGCCAAGGAAAAGCAGGCCCGCTGCACCTTTGAACACATCTATTTCTCTCGGCCCGACGCGGTGTGGGACGGCTTGTCGGTTCACCAGGCTAGGCAACGCCTCGGCGAGGAACTGGCGCGGGAGCATCCGGTCGATGCCGATGTTGTGATCCCTGTTCCCGACTCGTCAATGCCCGCGGCCATCGGCTTCGCCGCGACGTCGGGCATCACGTACAACGAGGGCTTCGTCAAGAATCGGTACATCGGCAGGACGTTCATCGAGCCGACAGATGAGCTGCGTCGCCAGGGCGTCAAGCTGAAGTTCAACATGCTCGAAGAGAACATCCGAGGCAAACGTGTGGTCGTGATCGACGACTCGATTGTCCGTGGCACCACCTCGGGACCACTGGTGCGAATGGTCCGCGATGCGGGGGCCACAGAGGTGCATGTGCGGATCACGTGCCCACCGATCGCCCATCCGTGCTTCTTCGGTGTCGACATGGGTACCTATGACGAACTCATCGCTCACCAACTCGGCGTTCCGGAGATCGCGGACCACATCGGCGCTGACAGTCTCGGGTTCCTCTCGGTCGACAGGATGATGAAGGCGCTCGGCCGCGACGATGGGTATTGCAATGCGTGTTTCACCGGCGACTATCCGGTGCCGGTGCAGTTGAGCATGCTGAACACGAAGAAGCGCTTCGATGGGGTGTTGGGGTGAGCGGAGCGACGTCGGGGGTGAGCGGAGCGACGTCTGAGCCCGGCGGCGCTCGTGGCATGCGCGTGCTGCTGATCGGCTCTGGTGGCCGCGAACACGCGCTGGCCAGGGCGATCGTCGCGTCGCCGCGGTTGGCTGAGCTGCAGGTAGCACCGGGGAACCCGGGAACGGCAGCCAACAACGTCACACTCGATGTCGACGACCACAGCGCGGTCGTGGCTCACTGCGCGGAGCACGCCATCGATCTCGTCGTTGTCGGGCCTGAAGTCCCGCTGGTTGCCGGGATCGTCGATGCGTTGGCGGTTGCCGGTGTGACCTGTTTCGGACCGACTGCGCGGGCCGCACAGCTCGAAGGCTCGAAAGCCTTCACTCGAGACTTCGCCGAGCGCCACGGCATTCCTGGCCCGAGAGTCGCGAGTTTCACCGATCCCGATGCGGCCATTGCTTGGCTTGACGACATCGTTGTGCCTGTCGTGGTCAAGGCCGACGGATTGGCTGCTGGCAAGGGCGTGGTGATTCCCGAGGACCGTGTCGAGACCGAAGCAGCGATCCGATCGATGCTCGGTGGCGAACTGCTCGGTGATGCTGGTGCCCGCGTTGTTCTGGAAGAGCGGCTCGTCGGCCCGGAACTCTCGCTCATCGGATTCTGTGATGGATTGATCGTGAAAGCTCTGCCCCCGGCTCAAGACCACAAACGGGTGGGGGCCGGCGATACGGGCCCGAACACCGGTGGGATGGGCGCCTTTGCTCCCGTTCCTGGTGTCAGTCAGGAAGACATCGATCGATACACGGAGATGTTCCTGCAAGCGACCGTCTCCGGCATGGCCGCAGAGGCCAACCCCTATGTCGGGATGCTCTATGCGGGGTTGATGCTCACCGACGACGGTCCCCGACTCATCGAGTACAACTGTCGATTCGGCGATCCGGAAGCACAGGTGCTCCTGCCGCTGATGGGAGCCGACATCCTCGACGTGCTCAGCGCTTGCACTGATCAATCGCTGCGAGATGTCGACCTCGATGTTCGGCCCGGCGCAGCCGCAACGGTGGTCGTCGCCGCCGAGGGCTATCCAGGAACGGCGACGAAACACGTCCCGATCCCCGACGTGCCGGTCGGCGCCGCTGCCCACGTGATCCAGGCCGGCACCACGATGTCGGACGGTCAGCTCGTTTCGTCAGGCGGCCGAGTACTGAATGTGGTCGGAACCGGCGTTGCCCTCGAGGCCGCGCTGGCCGCGGCCTACGACGTCGTCGACTCGATCACATCCGCCGAGCCGAGGTTGTTCGCTCGTCCCGACATCGGTTGGCGCCACGTCACCCGTCTTCCCGTTTCAGGAGTCCGTTGATGCCAACCACCGAATCCTCGACCACACGTTCTGTGGATGGCGACTCGCCTGCGCCGGATGCGTATTCAGCCGCCGGTGTGAGTTTCGATGCCGGTGATCGTG
>CAZYLX010000081.1:0-9138 GCA_964648595.1 uncultured Acidimicrobiaceae bacterium | reverse complement strand
GCTATCGCCTCGGCACCGCCGGGGGCGAGATCGACTCCCGCCGCTTCGAGGCACTGCTGCTGCAGGCCCGCACCGGCGATCCGGCCGCCTCAATCGACGCCCTCGATTCTGCAATCCACCTTTGGCATGGACCCGCGTTCGGACCTTGCGCTGAGGCACCAGACGTCCACGGCGAGGCGGTCCGCCTCGACGAACTCAGGCTCGTCGCCACCGATGAATGGGCCGAAGCACGAATGGCGGACGATGATGCCGCATCGATGGTCGGCGAACTCGAGTCGCTGGTCTCCCAGCACCCACTCCGCGAGTCCTACTGGCGGTTCCTGATGCTCGCGCTGTACCGAACGGGCCGACAGGCGGACTCGCTTCGTCGGGCCAACGAGCTTCGCAAGATCCTCCGCTCTGAGGTAGGGCTCGACCTGTCGCCGGCTGCGACCGAGCTCGAGGCACGGATCCTGGCAAACGATCCGACGCTGCTTTCTGCCGACGAGCTGGGTCGCCCCAAGCAAGTCTCTGACGAGACCCGGCGACGGCTGCAGGGGGCCACCTCGCTGATCGGTCGCGACGATGACCTCGACATCGTGTCAACCGCCATCCGAGATCAGCCGCTGATCACGATCACCGGCCCAGGAGGTGTTGGGAAGACGCGTCTTGCATTCCAGGTGGCCGGTGCCATGGTGGACGACTTCGAACAAGGCGTGGTCGTCGTGGAGTTCGCCGCGCTCCGTGACCCGTCCGGCATCGCGCAAGTCATCGCCCAAGCCCTCGACGTTCAACAACGCCAGCACCGAACAATCGAGACCACGCTCGCCGAGTTCCTCGCCCCGGCACAGACCTTGCTCGTACTCGACAACTGTGAACACCTGACCGAAACGCTCGCTCCACTCGTCGATCAACTTCGTTCGGCGTGCCCCAGACTGCGAATCTTGGCAACGAGTCGGCACTCTCTCGGCCTCGCCGCCGAATACATCAAAGTGCTCGACCCACTCGCCAGCCCTCCTGCAGACGCAGTTCGGTTCTCAGAGATCGAGGCATCCGCTGCCGTCGAGCTCTTTGTGACCCGAGCGTCCACCACCATTCCTGGTTTCGCCCTCACAGAAGAGAATGCGCTCGCGGTGGCCAGCATCTGCCGCAGGCTCGATGGGCTACCGCTGGCCCTGGAACTTGCTGCGGCACGCCTGCGGACCATGGGCCTGGCGTCGCTTTCGGCCGACCTCGACCGGCGTATCGAGATGCTGGGACAGATGCAGCGCGGAGCAGACGGCCGGCAGCGCACGGTTCACGAACTCGTCAGGTGGTCGTATGACCTCCTCAATCCCGAAGAGCAGCAGGTCTTCGAACAGCTCGCCGTTTTCGCCGGCGGGTTCGATTTGGCTGCGGCCGAATCCGTGTGGATCCAGGGGGACCGTGGAGGCTCGGTACTCAGCCACATCAGCAGCTTGGTCGACAAGTCGATGGTCGTCCTCCAGGACGCCGCAACGCCTCGCTATCTCCTCCTTCAGCCGCTGCGAGAATTCGGGCTCGACCATCTTCGTCAGCGGGGGGAACTCGTCGAGGCCGAGGACCGTCACGCACGATGGTTTATCGACCGAGCCGAACTTGCCGCCGCGGGCATGGACAGCGCAATCGAGGCAGCATGGTCAAGCGAACTCCTCCGGGACAACGACAACTACCGCGTCGCGCACCTGACTGCGGTCGCCCGAGGAGATGCCGAGAGTGCCCTCCGCCTCGTTGACGCATTCCGCGAGTATGCGTTCCGTCGCGTGAACTACGAGATTTTCTCGTGGGCGCAAGAAGCAACGGCCATCGATGGCGCATCTGACCACCACGACCACTACCCCACCGCATTGGCGATCTGCTCCTACGGCGTCTTCGTCCGCGGCGACATGACTCAGGCCATCGAGCTCGCCCGTCTGGCAGTCAACCTCTCGGGTCAGCTGGAGCTCTCAGAGACCGGTTTGCCCGAGCGAGTTCTCGGCAACGCGTACTTCTACCTCGGTGAGACCGACGAGGCCTTCTACTGGATGGATCGGATGCAGTTGTCGGCGCGGAGGTCGGGCTCGACGGCCCGAATCGTTCACGGGGCTTACATGACCTCCGTCGCGTACACGTCCATCGGCGATGGCATCCGGGGCGCGATTCTCGCTGGTGAAGCGAGGGCTGCGGCAGTGTCCGGCGGCTTCCCGACTGCCAACGCCATGGCGGACTATGCACTCGGCCTAGCGCTGGCTGACAGCGAACCGACCGAGGCACTCACGCTTCTTCAGAACGCAGCCCGAGTGGCTGAGGCAGCCGGCAATCGATGGCTCGAAGGGTTCGCTCTCACCGAGGTGTATTCGCTCAGCGCACAGCAAGGCGACCTTCTCGTAGCCCTCGCCGGCTATTCCAGCGTCGTCGACACCTGGTTCCGCGGCGGCGACTGGGCAAATCAGTGGTTGTCCGTACGACGGGTCCTCGGCATCTTTGTCGAGCTGAAGGAGCACGTCTCGGCCGCCGTTCTGCACGGCGCACTCACCGCAGTCGGCGCAGCGCAGGCCATGCCGATCGAGCCAGGCCAGGCCGTTCGACTCTCACAAAGCGTCCAGGATGTGCAAGAAGAACTCGGCCCGGCTGCGTTCGCAGACGCAGTGCGCCGCGGAACGTCGATGCAGGACCGAGAGATCGTCAGCTTCGTCCAGGAGCAAATCGAGTTCTTGATCGACACCCGAGCCGGGTAGCGGCCGTAGGTGCCCAAGGGGCTGGACGATTCCCGGTCATTGCTGCTTCGTCAACGTCTGGGCAAGTACTTCCGGTTGAAGCGCCAGTATCCGCGCTCGGTATGTTGCAGATGCTCCGCCGCGTACTTGTGGAACTCGGGCAGCTGGTGGAACGGCACCGCCGGGAATGCGTGATGCTCAGCGTGGTACGGCATGTTCCATGCGATGCCCCGAACCAACCGGTTCGTGAACGTCGTGCGTGTGTTCTCGAAGACCGGCGCCACGTGAGGACACCCGGCGTGTTCGGCCAGCAGATAGGCCCGCAGGAACGGCCCGCCCAACAGCAGCGGAAGAAACCAGACAGACAACACAATCGTCGACTGAACTGCCACGCTCAGGCCGACCAGCAAAACGTAGAGCGCGAGTTGCGCCCGAGCTTCTCGCCGGACTTTTGTCTTGCCGTGATCCGGCACGAACGAATCCCGGTTGGTTCGCGTGGCGTTCCGAACCAAGACGCTTGCTCGACCGAGCAGCACTTCTCAGAGCGCTCGCGCCCCAACCGACTGTTCTGTCCCGGATAGCTACCAGTTCTGAGAGCGATCCGAGACAGTTCGAGCGGCTGCTCATCGAGGACTGCCGACTAGCGTCTCGGAATGACCGCCGACCCTGCCCCGGAAACGGGCCTCACCTCTGCGGAGGTGTCCCAGCGAACAAACGAGGGGAAGGTGAATCGCTCGGTCGAGCCCATTCGCCGGAGCTTCTGGCAAATTCTGCGGTCCAACGCCCTCACTCGCGTCAACGCCATCATGCTGGCGCTGTTCGGCCTCGTTCTCATCTCTGGACATTGGAAGGACGGCCTCTTCGTTGGAGTGGTGGTCGCCAACACCGTCGTCGGCGTCGCTCAAGAGGTGAAGGCTCGCCGCGAGCTCGAAAAGCTTCGGGTTCTCACTGAACCCAGGGCCGTCGCCATCCGAGACGGCGAGCGACAGACCATCGATGCTGATGCCGTGGTGCTCGACGAGGTGCTTGTGCTCTCACCTGGCGGCCAAATCCCGGTTGACGGCTCTGTCACGGCGGCCACTGGCTTGCGGATCGACGAGTCGATGCTGACGGGCGAGGCAGAGCCAGTGATCAAGGTGCTCGACGACAAGGTTCTTTCCGGCAGTTTCGTCGTCGCCGGCTCTGGGAGGATCAGGGCGACCGCCGTGGGGCCCGACAGCTATGCGAGCACTCTGACCACCGAAGCCAGACTTTTCAACGCAGCAGAATCCCAACTGCGCCAGGCGATCGACAGAATTCTGTCGTGGTTGACCATCATCATTCCGATCGCTTCGGTCTTCTTGCTGGTGTCCCTTCTCGATGTCGAAGACAACTGGCAGGACGCACTCCAGGGAACGGTGGCGGCCGCGGTGGCGATGGTTCCAGACGGGCTCGTACTCCTCACGAGCCTGGCGTTCGTCGCCGGTGTGCTCGAGCTCTCTCGACGCAACGCACTGGCGAAGCAGCTCTCCACCGTCGAAGTCTTGGCCCGGGTCGATGTGCTCTGTCTCGACAAGACCGGGACCATCACAACCGGCGACATCGTCTACGCCGATCTTCATCCGCTCGAGGGTCACGCGTCTGAGCAAGCGAAGCTGACTCTTGCCGCCCTCGCTCGGGCCGACGACGCGCCAAACGCCACGATGATGGCGATCAGTTTTGCTGTAGGGGTCGAGTCCGACTGGAAACCACTGACCTCTGAACCATTCTCCAGCGCACGCAAATGGTCAGCTGTCGAGTTCGCGGACAAGGGCTGGGTCTACCTCGGCGCTCCGGACATTCTCCTCGCGGACGATTCAGACAGCCGTGAGCTCGTCGCCCGATTGAGCAGCGCCGGTCAACGACTTCTTGCCCTCGCATCGTCGGATCTGGGCCCTGCCGGCGACAAAGCGCCGCCAGGCCTGACGCCAATCGCCATTGTCGAACTTCGTGATGAGATCCGTTCCGACGCCGCCGACATCCTGGCCTACTTCGCTGATCAAGACGTGACGATCAAGGTGATCTCGGGTGACAATCCAGACACCGTCGCCGCCATAAGCGAGCGAGCCGGCCTCCAAAGAAGCGGCCCTCCCGTCGACGCTCGAGAACTGGTCGACGACGCTGCGTTGGGGGCAGCGTTGGAATCCAGCACCGTGTTCGGGCGTGTCGCTCCACGCCAGAAACAGGCCATGGTGCAAGCGCTCCAGAGCCAAGGCCACATCGTTGCAATGACTGGCGACGGCGTGAACGATGTCCTCGCCTTGAAGGACGCCGACCTCGGCATCGCGATGGGGTCAGGCAGCGCGGCCAGCCGAGCCGTGGCCGATCTTGTGCTCACCGACAACGCCTTCTCGTCTCTACCGATCGTCGTCGACGAAGGCCGCAAGGTGATCAACAACGTCGAGCGGGTAGCCAACCTCTTTGTCACAAAAGCGTTCTATGCCGTCTTGCTCACGTTGCTGACGGTCTTCGCCGGCAGCCCGTTCCCATTCCTGCCGCGACAGCTCACACTCATCGGCACGTTCAGCATCGGAATTCCCGGGTTCTTCCTGGCCCTCGCGCCAGAGGTGAACCGTGTCGAAAGTGGCTTCCTGGATCGGGTGTTGCGGTTCTCGGTGCCGGCCGGGCTGATTGCGGGATCAGCCACGTTCATCGCGTATGAGACGGCTCGTCGCTCGCTCGAACTCCCAATCGAGGAAGCCCGCACGCTCGCCACCATCACCTTGCTGGGCATCGGATTGGCCATTCTGTTGAGCGCAAGCAGGCCGCTCAAGCCTTGGAAGGTTCTTCTGGCCGTATCCATGGCAGCGAGTTATGGCCTCATCCTGGCGATCGGCTGGACGAGAAACTTCTTCGAACTCTTCCTCTTCGACGCAGACGGCTGGGCAGTCGTCGCCACGGCCGTCGCGATCGCGGGTGTTGCGATCTACAACCTGCCCCGATTCGTTCCCGGCCTTGCTCGCCGTCATTAGCTTCGTTCTGTCCCGGATAGCGCTCGGTTCTGAGACTCATCCCGGACAGTTCGGGTCGTTGGCCTGCTGTTGTGGCTGTGCCCGACGACTTTGACGTGGCGTGACAAGCGCCATCAAACTCGGCCCATGAGCATCGAACCACTGAGCAAGCAGTACAGGACCGTGAACGGCAAGCGGATGGCCTATCACGACGTCGGCACCGGTGACACGGTCCTCTTCCTGCACGGCAACCCCACGTCGTCGTATCTCTGGCGCGACATCGTGCCCCACGTGTCGGGCCAAGCTCGCTGCGTCGTGCCCGATCTCATCGGCCAGGGTGATTCGGACAAGCTCGACAACCCGGGCCCCGACTCCTACACCTTCGTCGAGCATCGCGAGTACCTCGACGGCCTGCTCGATCAGCTCGACATCGGCGACAGGGTCACCCTCGTCATTCACGACTGGGGATCTGCTCTGGGGTTCGACTGGGCCAACCGCCACCGCGACCGCGTTGCCGGGATTTGCTACATGGAGGCGATCGTTCGCCCCGTGGCCTGGGACGAGTGGCCAGAGGGCGCTAAGGACATCTTCAGGGCGATGCGTTCGGAAGCCGGCGAAGAAATGGTGCTCACGAAGAATCTCTTCGTCGAAGCGATCCTTCCCGCATCGATCATGCGCAAGCTCAGCGACGAAGAGATGAACGAGTACCGCCGGCCCTTCACCGAAGCGGGCGAGGACCGCCGCCCCACGCTGACCTGGCCACGCCAAATCCCTCTCGGGGGCGAGCCGGCAGACGTGGTCGAGATCGTTCAGGCATACGGCGATTGGCTCTCGACCTCCGAAGTGCCAAAGCTGTTCATCAACGCCGAGCCCGGCACCATCCTGACCGGAGCCCAACGCGAGTTCGCCCGCACATGGCCGAATCAAACCGAAATCACCGTCGCCGGCATCCATTTCATCCAGGAAGACAGCGCCGATGACATCGGCACCGCACTCGCCGGGTGGCTACCGGGCCTCTGACAGTCCTAGGCCCCCGGTCCGTCGGTGCTGTTGGCGGGGGTCCTCAGAGGTAGGTCGCGGCGACCCACAGAATGCCGAGTCCGGCTACGAAGCTGACGAAACTGAGCGTCTTGCTGGTGAGCGCCGGATCCGTGGTGAGTTCCGGGAGGAGGTCGGTGCCGCCGATGTATGCAAAGCTCCCGGCGGCGAACGGCACGAGCAATACGACATTGACAGAGCCTGACAGTGCGTAGGCAACGAGCCCGCCGATGAGGAATGTCGAGCCGGAGGCAATGTTGTAGGCAAGTGCTGTCCTCTTCGACCATCCACTGTTGATCAGGATTCCGAAATCGCCGAGTTCTTGCGGCACCTCGTGCGCAGCAGCCGCAGCCCACGCGACAAGGCCGACGCGGTGGTCAATGAAGAACGCGCTGGCCACCGACATCCCACCGACGAAGTTGTGGAGGCCGTCGGCGACCAGAATCAGGTGACCCATGGGTCGATGGTTGGAGACGGCCCGGTGACAGTGGTGCCAGTGCAGGCCCTGCTCGAGGAGGAAGAATCCGGTGAACCCCACAAGAAACCAGATCCAGACTGCCTGGCGGTTCCCGAGCTCGTCGATCGCTTGCGGAAGCATGTGCAAGAAGGCCCCGCCCATCAATGACCCGGCTGCAAGCGCGACGAGCGGTACGAGCAGCCGGTCGAGGGTCTCCTCGGCCAGCAGCAAGGTCAGACTGCCGACCATCGCAATTCCCGCCATAGCGACTCCGAGGACAACGATCCAAAGAAGTGTCGTCATCAGGATGTCGTCTGACTGCTGCTCATCGCCTTGGCCGCGTCGCTTGTGGCCCTCATCGTTTGGTCAGCCTGGTCGGCGGACGCAAGAATTCGGCAGGGTCCAACGTCCCCACGCAGTCACCGCGGCATTCGCCACGCGAGTATGGTCGCCGTGGTGGATCGACGAGTGTTGGCGACACCCGAAGATCGCCACTGTCCCGACTGTGGCTACCAGAAGCTGTGGCAGAGCGGCGACACGATTCGGCTTCGAGCGGTCTGCGAACGCTGCGGAACGTGCTGGGAACGGACCGCCGAACCATGGAGCATTGTTGACTCGATCCGATGTTCCGGATGTTCAGAGTCAGGCGTCTGTGAGTCCCGACCCACCTCGGCCGCTCGTTCCCGCTCGACCGAGGTCGAGCTGCCAAGCGGGAGGATCATCGTCGTGCGACTTCTGTTACGAAGCGACAGCAACGAACTGCGCGACGCCTACGAAGAATTGTCGGAGACCTCGCGACGACTCCGCTTCTTCGTCCCACCCAAGCACCTCTCCGAATCCCACCTCGAATACCTCACCAGTCTTGACTACGAACGACGCTTCGCCGTCGTTGCGTTCGAGCGAGACGACCCATCCGAGGAGGGGCTCGGTGTCGCTCGGTGGATCCGAAGCCAGGAGGACGCCACGAAGGCGGAAGCGGCTGTGGTTGTCAGAGACCACTACCAGCGCCGCGGCTTGGGAAATGCACTCCTCGGAACGCTGGTCGATGAAGCCAGAAAGCTCGGGATTACGACCTTCACCGCAGACGTCTTGTGGGACAACCGCGTCCTGCTCGACAAATTGGTCTCATTGGGAGCGACGCTCAAACCGACCGAGCCAGGGGTGGTGAGTATCGAACTCCGGCTTCCGGACTCGGCAGCAGATCTACACGGGACAGCTCTGCATCAACTGCTTGTTGTAGCGGCCCAAGACTCCTGAGCATCGATCGAGTGCACCAACGCCCTTGGCCGCCGGTTGCACTTGTTCCGCTACCGTCGCAAGCCTGTGGCAACGCGTCTGACCTGGGAGAATCCAGCATCCATGCGGGTAATCGGCCGCGAGCTCGGGCTGGGAGGTGAAAACAGGAACCATGGCCGAACCGGACATCCGAACCCGAGACCTGATCGGCCTCTCCGACTATCGAGCCCGCACCGCGGCGCTCTATGCCGCCGCGCGCTCACAACGCGCAATCGACCCCGCAGATGCCCGGCGGCAGTGGGTCGCCGACCGGGCGACGCTGCTCGACTCCCACGCGCAGAGCCCCATCTCCCAGGAGCAGCCGGCCTACTGGGACTACGACCCGGACTGGTGCTTCCACGTCGACATCTCACCCACCACGGGGATCGATCGCAGCTCCTCAGGCAACCAACACGACCCAGCTGCCGATCTACTGGTCCGACTCGTACGGAGGAGGCTTCTTCGTGCCGTTCAGCGATGCCACGAACGGCCGCGAGACGTACGGATCGGGACGCTACGTCCTCGACGGGGCGAAAGGCGCCGACCTCGGACGAGTTGGCGAGGGTCTCGTGATCGACTTCAACTTCGCCTACCACCCGTCTTGTGTATGGGGAGACTGGATCTGTCCGCGCCGGCCCCTGGGTCGGTGTTCGATGCCCCGGTGCGCGCCGGGGAGCGCAAGGCCGGCCAGGCCCTGGACCGCCAC
>CAZYLX010000080.1:0-9154 GCA_964648595.1 uncultured Acidimicrobiaceae bacterium | reverse complement strand
GTGTAGGCGGTGGAGTTCGCCTGACGGTACGACTCGTCGAACAGGTAGAACTCGAGTTCCGAGGCTGCGTTCGCCGCCAGTCCTCGCTCAGTGAGCCGTTCGAGCTGTCGGCGCAGAATGGATCTTGGCGCGACCGAAACCGGGGTGTGGTCGTCGGGGTTTGCGAGATCACAGATCACGACAGCTGTCGCCGACGACCACCCGGCCCGTCGCAGCGTGCGGAGGTCGGGGATGAGGTGGAAATCTCCGTATCCCAGCGCCCAGTTGGAGTAGTCGTAGCCGGCGACGGGTTCCATCTCGATGTCGACCGTCAAGAGGTAGTTGCATGCGTGGCTTCCGTCTCGCGCTGCACTGTCCAAGAAGAAGTCAGCATCGAAACGCTTGCCCATCAATCGCCCGTAATGGTCGGTGAAGGCGACAATGACGGTGTCGACCTCGCCGGATTCGATCAGTTCGAGCGGCGATGGATCCATGCGGCAGTCTCTTCGTCGTCGGCCGCGATGTCCAGCTCTCTCTCTCTCTCTCTCTCTCTCTCTCTCTGTTGCTGCATCGAGATGCAGAAGCTGGCGACTCAAGAACCCACTGTTCCGGCCGAACCTACAATGATGCGCGCAACGGGCGAATTCAGCGGTTTCAACAGTGGTGTCTCGAAGAGCGCCACATTCTTCGGCACGAAGGCCATGCGTGTGCTGGCCACGTTCGCCATCCTCGGGGCCGTGCTGGGTTCGATTCCGCTTGCTGATCCCGCATCTGCGGGCCCCCTGGACAACTTCTCACTGTCGAAGACCGACAACGTCGGCGGTGAAGCCCTGATCGGTGAAGAGGTCACCTACACGCTGCAAGCGACCGGTGACCACGCCTCGACATCGCCGCTGTACAACCTCTCGTTCCGCGACGTTCTGCCTGTCGGCGTGAACTTCGTTTCCGCATCACCAGCACCCACCGAGGTGTTGGTCGATACGCCAGCAGCGGGCCAGACCACGGTGATTTGGAGCAACGTCTCCGACCTCCCTGCCGCCTCGCGGTCCTCGGTTGCGATCACTGTTGACACCAATCCCGACTTCGCCGGTGGCACGAGCGGATCGGCAACAGTGCCTGTTGGTGCGCTCGTGACCAACGATGCCGAGGCGGTCGCCAGTCTCGACCCATTCGCCATTCCTGACTACAGCCCCAGCACGGGCGCCTTCACCGCCGACTTCGACGGCTCGGCAACCGCATCGCGCACCGTCACGATCATTCCGTTCCGAGTCACCAAATCAGCGCCAAGCGAGATGCTTCGAGGTGTCCACGGTTCCGCAACGGCCGGCGAGATCTACACCGTTGAGGTCCGCAACAACCCGGACTACGCCACCAATGCCGTGACGTTGGTCGACACCCTGCATCCCGGCCTCGAGTTCCTTGGCTGCGATACGTACTACAGCGCAGACAACACCACGGTCGCCGACGAGTGGACCGGCTCCGGCGCTGTCGTGACCGGCAGCGGTTGCGCAACGACACCCTTGAGTGTGGACACTGCAGGCGACGGCAGCACCGTGGTCACCTGGGATCTGTCGAACCTCGCTCCCAACGACGTCGTCACCATCCAATACCTGGCCGGCATCCCGCTCAACGAGAACAGGCCGTTCTCTGCGCCGCCCAGTGCTGCCAGCCTCAACCAGGGGCGCAATCTCGACAACAACACCGGGCCATCGACCGTGGAGCGTGACCGGGTCCTGGGAACCGACCCCGAGCTGCTCTCCGCTCCCGAGGCGACATTCGACAACACGGCGACCGCAACGGGCACGTTCACGCCCTCTGGTGCAAGCGAGAGCGACTCCGACACTCACGTTGTCGAGTCAGAAGACCTCATCATCACAAAGTCGATGAGTGGCTCCCTCACGCAGGGCAGCACGGTGGTCAGCACGCTGACCATCAGCACCTCGGAATATCGAGATTTCACCGACCTCGTCGTTCGCGATCTGATGCCCTCACCACTTTGTTTCCTCGGCGGATCCGACGTGGCCAATCCTGGGGGCTCTGATTGGAGCACGACGGACTGTCCAGGCGCCGGCACCGTGCAATCGACCATCAACGGCACGCCGGTGAACGTCGCCTCGGTTCGCGAACTCGACGATGGCGGCCCGTACGGCAGCGGTCGATTCGAGCTCGTGTGGGATTTCGTCGGGACTCGCAGCGCCCTTTCCGATCTCGACGCCGATGGCACGATCACCATCGCCTACACGAGCGTGGTTCGCGAATTCTACCGAGGCAATGGAGCCCTGCTTCCTGGCGAGCCGGTTCTTGCCGGTGACCGCGTCTCGAACGCAGCCGAGGTGTCTGGCCCCGATACCTCCTCGTCGGCACGAGGTCTCGTCGCCGACGCCGCTGATCCCGATGGTGGGGTTGATGGTGACACAACGTCCTCTTCGATTCAGAACGGACTGCCAACACTGAACAAGCGCGTCTCGGCCAAGTCCGGGCCGTTGACCAACGGCTCAGCAGTCACCGGTGCCGTCTGCGGCACGGACTACGCAACGATCACCTGGGAAGAAGGTGACCCAACGCCCGAAGGCGGATACGGGCCAGGCGACATCGTCTGTTTCGAGCTGGGTGCTTCGTTCCCGGCAAACGTCGACTTCGAAGGCGTGCAGATCCAGGACATCCTCCCCTCGGGCTACACCTACATCATCGGTTCTGCTGCCCGTGTCACGTCGATCGACACAATCCCCGGCACGACGCTGACCGAGTCGCCGAACGTCATCACCTTCACTCCGGACGGCGACGGGAACGTCGAAGCGACCGGCAACGAGTTCCGCTGGGTCATCGCGGCCCGTATCAACGACAACACCGATGGCGAAGCCAACGACATCAACGCCAACCTGCAGAAGCTGATCTTCAATGACAACGGCGGGTTGGTCTACCAGCTACGAGATCAAGCAACGGTCGAGTGGACCGAACCTGAGGTCCGCCTTGCAAAGGGCGTTGCCGATGTCAACGCCGGTGCGGCGAATCCTGCTGATTTCGATGGGTCATTGCTCGGTGGCTCGACTCGAGTCGAGGTTGCTGGTGGAGACGTTGTTGGTTTCCGAGTCGACGTCTGGAACGAGGGCAACACCGACGCGACCTCGGCCGAAGTGCAAGACATCCTTCCGACGGGAATCACCTGCAGTGAGGTGAGCGCAATCAGCGATGGTGGCACGTGTTCGACCGGCGTGATCACCTGGACAGGTTTGACCGTCACGGCATCAACGGGCGGTGCCGACCAGACGCCGGACAACGAGGACTCGGCCCCGGTCACGCTCACCTACGACGTGACGGTGCCGTCCACTGTCGATCCCAACCAGGACTACATCAACACCGCGGGCGTTGCCTCCTATCAGGGCGGGACAAACGAGACCGGGCTGTACGACTACTACCCAGCGAGCAACATCGATCCAACCAACGCCGGGTCCGAGAACACAGACGCCGCAGACGATCAGGCGTTCCTCGATACACCAGCACCAACGATCTCAAAGCTGCAGCGGTCTGCCATCAACGACGGCGGAAACGCGCAGAACGGAGCGCTTTCAACCAGCGACGATGAGGCGACGATCGGTGAGATCGTTCAGTACGAGATCACCGCGACGATCCCCGAGGGGACCACCGTCTACGACGCTGAGCTCCGCGACACGCTCCCCACCGGATTGTCCTACTTCACAGGTAGCGGTCTGTTTGCCGGGACGGTCTCGAACCTCCAACCAACAGTCACGAGTACGACCGGTACTGCTGCCCTCACCGGCGGCTCGGTCGTCGAGTCTGGCGGCATCGTCACCTACGTCCTGCCTGATCCGTACACGAACGCTGCAGGCTCTGGTGATGACTCGGTCACGATTCGCTTCTATGCACAGGTTGACGACGTCGTCGGAAACCGGGCCGATCCGACCGCGACAGTGTTCGCCAACCAAGGTCGTTTCGACTGGGACGACTCGACAGGTGCAGACCGCCCTGATGTGTTGAGCCCCGTTGTCCGGACACGTGTGGTCGAGCCCAACCCGGTGATCGTCAAGGATCACACCGTCCCCGCTGGGTCGTCCAGCATTCCGGGCGCCGTCATCACCTATCGCATCACGGTCACCAACCCGACGACGGCGACGAATGTCTCGGTTGCCAACGATGTCACGCTCATCGACACCGTCCCCGTTGGGGCAACGCCGCTCGGCACCGGTGCCGTTCCCGTCACCTCCAACGGTGATCTCGTCCCGTCGATCGGCGTGACGCCGGCGGGGTCGTTCAATGGCCTGTGGTCCGAAACCAATCGGACCATCACCTGGACTCCGGGGGATCTCGCAGCGCTGGACGCCATCGACCCGGACGCAACGGTCCGCTTCACCTACCAGGCCGAAATCGATGACCCTGCAATCGCATCCTCCAGCCTGATCAACGCGGCCGACCTCACGGCGTACTCCCTCGACCAGGATCTGAGTCCGACCGACGATCCGAACGAAGGCGATGCTCGGTCCTACACCGACTCCGACACCGACGAGATCTTCGTTCCGTTGGCAGACATCACCAAGGACATCGAACCGTTCAACGGCGGCGATCCAACCGACGATCGGGCAACGGCCACGGTCGGCGAACCGGTCGAGTACGAAGTGACCGTCACGGTCCCGGACAAGACGGCGGCGTACGACACGACGATCTTTGACGACCTGCCGACCAGGCTCGAGTTCGACAGCTTCGGTTCCATCAGTGTCGCGAGTGGATGCGAGGTGCTCGATCCCTCGACTGGCCTCACCACCGGTGTCGCGCTGATCCCCAGTGACATCGAGACCCTGAACCCAAACGGTGGTGACGCGTCAGTGATCGCTTGGTTCGTCGGTGACATCTACTCGGATGGGGGCTGCACCATCACCGTGCAGTACATCACCCACGTCACGACGGTGGCCGCCGACGGTGATGACGTCACGAACGATGCGCGCCTCACCTGGAACGATTCCGACCAGATCGTCACAGACAGCCCATTGACGCTTCCAGCGAGCTACGACTCCCCGAGTTCACCGTCGTGGAGCACCGACACCGGCCCGGCCTCGGAGACGTTCACCGTTGTCGAGCCTCAGCTCGCAATCGACAAGGATGTTGCCGATCTCACAGGCGCTGCCCTGGTCAACCCGACATGCGACACGACGCCGGGCAACACCAGCGACGCTGACGGTCTCACGGCCAATGGTTGTGACACCAGCGCCGGCGAGCAGCTCCGATACTCGGTGACCATCAGGAACAGCGGAACCTCCGATGCTCATGACATCACGTTCATCGACACCGTCCCTGTCGGGCTGACGCCGTTGCTCGCCCCTGGCGGCGCGCTGGCGACCGGCACGGGTCAGACCATCACCGGTGACAGCGGTTCAACCGGGACATGGGACCAGACAGCCCGCACGATCACCTGGACGACGGCAGGACCTCTGGCGCCGAGCGCAACCAGTTCCGTCGACTACGACGCAACGGTTGATGCTTCGGACGATCTCGTTCGCGGCCAGGACCTCACGAACATCGCGGACGTCGACACCTACTTCGGATTCTCCGCAGCCGAGCGAACATCGATTGTCACCACCAATCCTGCAAACGACGACATCCCGACGTACGGGAATGGAACCGGGGCGACCCGCGGCGCCGTGACGACAGATCGGGTCACGGTCGAGGTTCACTTCCCAGAACTGGCTGTCGTGAAGACGGCAACCGGTGGGCAGGACCCGAACGATGTGCGTCTCGACCAGCCCTTCTCCTGGACCATTGTAGTCACCAACACCGATGCCGTCGCACCGGCCTTCAACGTTGATCTGGTCGACGTGCTGCCCGTCGGTTGGACCTACGACGCCAACTCGGCACTCGTCACGACGCCGTACAACGGTGGGCCGTCGGCGGTCGAGCCGAGCTGCTCGCCGGACGCCGGTTCATGCGCGGACGCCGCATCGCTCAACGTCGAGACGCTGACATGGACTGATGTGATCTCTGGCAACAGTGAACCGCTTGCCCCCGGCCAGACCATCACGTTGACGTTCACGGCGACGCCCGAGTCGGCGGCCCTCGCCCCCGATCAGGCGACGGGTGAATCCTTCACCGGACCCTCCAATGGGCATACGAACAGCGTTGACGTGTTCGGAGAGGACGCGACCGGTTCTCCGAGTTGCTGTGATCCTGACGGTCCCGGCATCGGAACTCCCGTGCCGTACACCGATACCGACGATGAGGAAGTCTTCATCGCCCGGGCCGACATCGAGGTCGACAAGGCGGTCAGCCCCGTCGAGGTCGACGGGGATCCGGTGAACGGTCCCTACTGGTTCGGCTCGTTCGTGAACTACACGATCACGGTGGACAACCTGGGTCCCGACGCTGTCACCAACGTCGAGATCTCTGACATCCTCGATCCGGCAAGCCTCGAGTACGACTCGGTGGTCAGCATCGATCAGGGGACATTCAACGACGTGACGAACGTCTGGGACGTCGGCACCATGGCCAACGGAGCCTCGTTCCAGATCGTCCTGCGGACCCGTCTGGTTGCCATTGGTTCGGTGACGAACATCGCACAGAACTCCGCGGCCGATCAGTACGACTCGGACTCGACCCCCGGCAATGACGCGCCCGCCGAGGACGACCAGGACACGGTCACCATTGACGCCGTTCCGACCAGCCTCGGCGATTTCGTTTGGCTCGATCTCAACAGCGACGGCGTGCAGGACGGTGCCGAACCGGGAATCCCTGGTGTCGAGGTCGACATCACCTGGCTCGATCCTGCAACAGGCACCCCTCAGAGCTACACGACGGTCTCCGGAGCCGATGGCTCCTACGGCGTCCCCCTTGTCGTTGGGCTTCCAGCAGACACCGACATCACCGTCACGATCGACGTTGCCAATTCGCCGATCTTGGCCGGTCTCACCCCGACCTTCGATCGCGACGGCGGCCTGGATGGCACTGCGGTTGATCAGATTGCGACCGGCGATCAGTCACTGCCCAGCGGGGCGCTGGCTGACCTGGCCTACGACTTCGGGTACAACGGCACTCGCTCACTTGGCGACAAGATCTGGTGGGATCAGAACAACTCCAGCGACGCAACCAACGGTGTTGGTGAAGAAGGCGTGCCAGGCGTCGACGTGACCGCAACATGGTTCGGCTGGGACGGCCTGTTCGGCACTGCTGACGACATCGACTACGTCGAGACGACCGATGCCGACGGCGACTATCTCTTCGAGGACATGCCGCCAGGCGAATACCGGGTGACTGTCGATGACACCACCCTTCCCGCCGGCCTGACCGTTCAGACCTATGACCTCGATGGCACGGGGACGCTGCACACTGCAGATGTCACGCTGAGCGCAGTCCTCGATCGGCTCGACATCGACTTCTCCTATCGAGGCAACGGAACGATCGGCGACACCGTCTGGTTCGACCACGACGCCGATGGAACGATCGACACCGGCGAGCCCGGCATCGGTGGCGTCACGGTCACGCTCGACTGGGCTGGACCGGACGGCATCGCCGGAAACACCGATGATGAACAGCTCACTACGACGACAGCAGCAGACGGCACCTACCGGTTCGATCAGCTGCCATACGGCGACTTCACCGTCACGGTTGACGACACCACGTTGCCGGGCAACATGGTGCAGACCTACGACGACGACGGTCTCGGAACAGCTGATTCATCGTCGACGACCTTGTCGGCGATCACTCCGAACGACCTTGCCCAGGACTTCGGCTACCGCGGTCTTGGGTCGATCGGAGACACGGTCTTCTTCGACATCGACGGCACGGAATCCGACGGTCTCCTGGATGTCGGTGACGCGCCGATCCAGAACGTCGATGTGACGATCGTGTGGGCCGGTACCGACGGTGTGTTCGGCAACGGCGACGACTTCACGTTCACAGACACGACTGATGCCTCTGGCAACTATCTCGTCACCGATCTGCCCCACGGCAGCTACACGGTCACTGTCGATGGGGCCGACCTCCCCGCCGGTCTCACTGGTCCGACGTATGACGATGACGGCATCGGTTCCCCGAACACGTCGGCAACGACGCTGGACGGAGCGAACCCCGACGACCTCGATCAGGACTTCTCCTACACCGGTGACACCACCGGTTTGATCGGCGACACGGTGTGGTTCGACGTGAACTCGGACGGCGTGGAGGACCCGGGTGAAGTCGGGTTCTCTGGTGTCACTGTGACGCTCGAGTGGTTCGGGCCGGACGGCATCGAAGGCACCGGCGACGACGTCGTGCAGGTCGAGACGACGGACGGCAACGGTCAGTATCTGTTCGACAACCTGCCAGAGGGCGATTTCCGGGTGACCGTCGACCCGTCGACGTTGCCGGCCGGCCTCGCCCAAACCTACGACAGCGACGGCACGGGAACAGCAGACACCTCACTGGTGACCCTCGACAGTGTCAGTCCGTCGAATCTCGATCAAGACTTCGGCTATGCGGGAATCGGTTCGGTCGGAGACACGGTCTGGCTCGATCTCGATGCTTCTGGCACCGCAAGCATTGACGCCGGTGAACCCGGCATTCCCAACGTCGACGTCACGATTGTGTGGACCAACCCGCAAGGAAACGACGTCACCTTTGTGGCGACGACCGATGCTGACGGCATGTATCTGTGGCCGACAGCTCCCTACGGTGACTTCACGGTCACGGTCGACACCGCAACGCTGCCAGGCACGCTGACGCAGACCTTCGATGTCGACGGCCTCGGTACGCCGGACACGTCGAGTGTCACGCTCGATGTCGTCACTCCCGATGATCTGGATCAGGACTTCAGCTACCGCGGCGATGCCGCCCTCGGCGACACGGTGTGGCAGGACGACGATGCCGATGGCGTCCTCGACATCGGTGAGCCGCTGCTCGGCAGTGTCACCGTGACCCTGACGTACAACGACGTGATCTCCGGCGTCATGTTCACAACGACCACGGTGACGGCTGCGGACGGAACCTACGGTTTCGGCAACCTCCCTGGTGGCGACTACACCGTGTCGGTTGATCCGACGACCTTGCCGGCCGGTCTTGTCGAGGTCTTCGATCTCGACGGTACGGGAACGCCTGACACCGCAGTCGTGTCGCTCGGCGACACCGCAGTCCGCGTCGACGTCGACTTCGGCTACCAGCCGCAAGCCGACCTCGTCATCGAGAAGTCGCACGTTGG
>CAZYLX010000079.1:0-9171 GCA_964648595.1 uncultured Acidimicrobiaceae bacterium | reverse complement strand
GGCGTCGGTGGCCCCGGGGAGCTTGTACCGATATCTGGCAACCAAGCGGTAGACGGGTGCGGCGATCCAAGCGACCGGTGGGTGCTGCATCGCCCGACCTGTGAGCCGGAACGGAGCCGACATGTGTTCGAAGGAGCGGCCGATACCGGCGTGGCCGCGGTGAAGCGAACCATCTTCGTCGACGAAGTAGGCGGCGGTGGTGACGTCGTCGGTCGTCAAACCCAGCGCCTCGAGGTCGAGTGCTTGCCACATCTCGACTCGAACGTCGGCATCGAGCCGGCGTTCGATCCATCGTGCTGAGGTCGTGCAGAAGCCACAATCACCGTCGAAGACGAGGGTGGGCTGCTGCGTCGACACTTTCAGCGACGACCTGTATTTGGCTTCCGGCCGTGATTGGCCTTCTTCCGGCGAGCGTTGACGCGCTTCTTTGACTTCCGCTTCGACATCTCTTCAAGGCTAGCGGGACGGCGGGCCAAACCATTCAAGTGCTGTGCCTCGGCGCCGATTGGACTCGATCTACTGAATGGTAAGGAGCCGGCGTGGTCCGAAGTTGGGATGCCCGAGTTCGAGGTGCAAGTCAAAAGACCGCGACCCCCGTCGACGACATCGTCGATCCCGACGTGGTGCTTGGCGATCTCTCGGATCCCACCGTTCTTGACCATGGGGCCGGCCTGATCGGCCCCGATGACGCGGAGTTCGGCGCTTCGGGCGCCGCAACCGAACCCAAGCGCCGAGCGTCTGATCCGGGCTACGGCGGGTCGAGCCAGGACACCTCGCAGAGTGGGCCGATTCCGGCCCGGCGAGCGAGCGATGCTGAACTCGTTGCCGAAGGCCTTTCGCTCGCCGTCGAAGCCGCTGATCTTGCCGTCGCCGTCGCCGAACGCAGCACTGGCCTGATCCGTTGGACGTCAGATGCCTGGATCGAACGATTCGGAGAGCGGGACCTTCTGGCCCGTCACATGCCGACGGCAACCGAGCTCGGCGAAGCACCGTTGCCGGCCCCGGGTGTTGCTTGGCAGCGCACTCGCACGCTGATCCTCGCCGATGGTGCCGAGCGACTTGCCGACCTCCTCATGGTGGGTGGCGAGGTCGATGACGGAACCGCGTTCGTCACGGTGGTCGCACTCGAGTCGATCGCCGGCCGCCATGTGGTCACTGGACGATCCGAGGTGATCGACGTCGTCGACGGAGCGATCAACCAACGAGACGAAGGGACCGTCGCCGTCCTCTACGTCGACCTCGACCGATTCAAGGTGGTGCACGATCTGGTCGGCAACATCGATGCCCTTCGGCTGCTTGACCTCGTGAACCAGCGGCTGGCGGCAACGGTCCGAGGCAGTGATCTTCTGTTCCGGCTGCATTCGGACGAGTACGTGGTGGTTGCGTCCGAACTCGAAGACCCGGGCCAGGCAACCGAACTTGCAGAACGCATCCGGGCCGCAGTTGCGACGCTCAGCGATGTCGGACACGACCTGGCCATCACGGCAAGTGTTGGTGTTGCCATCGCCGAAGATGGTCAGACCGGTGATCAGTTGCTCAGCGAAGCTGAGACTGCGGTGTACGTCGCAAAGGGACGTGGTCGCAATCGCGTCGCCGTTCACGATGAAGATCTGCGATCGCGTACTGAACGTCTCATGGTGGTCGAGCGGCAGCTACGACAGGCGATCGACCGGAAAGACGTCCGATTCGCCTACCAGCCCGTGATCGAACTCTCGACCGGAGCGGTTGTCGGTGCTGAGGCGCTCCTTCGCCTAGGTGGTGACATTGGGTTGTCTGCCGTCGAAGTCGTTGGTGCAGCCGAACACAGCGGCCTGATGGGGGCGCTCGGTGTGCTCGTGTTGGAAGGCGTTGACGAGCAGCTCGGATCGTTCCTCCGTGGCTTCGGGACGACGAAATCGATCCAAGTCAACATGTCGGCCACCCAGCTTGCCGACGAAGATCTCGTCCGAACGCTCGCGCGAATCTCCTCCGACCCCAACATCACTCCCGGACGAATTGCGCTGGAGATCCCAGAAGTCGTTGTTCGCGATCACCGGGTTGCCGTCGAAGCGCTGGCCAAGATGGTGCGCCCCCGGTTCCTGTTCGGAATCGACGGCTACGGCACGGGAGCCATCTCCTACCAGGATTTGGAAGGCCTGCCGATCGACTACGTGAAGCTCCATCGTGGGGTGACCACGTCTCTTGGACGGATGTCGACCGACGACCGTCGGGAGATCGAGGCAATGGTCACGAACATGTCACGTCGCAACGTTGACATCGTCGGGCTCGGTGTCGAGTCGCACGAACAAGCTCGCTGGCTCAGTGATGTCGGCGTCACGCAGGCGCAGGGTTTCCTGTATGCGGGGGCGGTCACGGTCGAGCGCCTGCTCGAACTGTTCGAGTCCGGCGTCTCGTTCGATGACTGAGTAGCCATTGACGCCGGCGGCCATTCGGTTCGTGCCGGCCGTAGCCTGCTCGGCGTATGGAGAAGTTTGGATTCGTCGGTCTGCCGAACGCAGGCAAGTCATCGCTCTACAACGCGCTCACCGGCGGGGGAGCCCTTGCTGCCCCATATGCCTTTGCCACAACCGATCCGAATGTCGGCGTTGCGAAAGTGTTCGACGAGCGCCTCGATGCTCTCGGCGAGATGAGCGCCTCGAAGAAACTCGTGAACACCACGGTGCAGCTCAACGACATCGGTGGACTTGTCGCCGGTGCCAGCAAAGGCGAGGGCCTCGGGAACAAGTTCCTCTCAGGCATCCGCGAAGTTGACGCCATTGTGTTCGTGCTGCGGGCCTTCCGTGACGACGATGTTCCGGGCCCTCAAGATCCAGTCGAACACCTCGAGGTCCTCGAGATCGAGCTCACCCTGGCCGACCTCGACACGATCGAGAGGCAGATCAACAAGCGCCGAAAGGCGGCAAAGGGCGACAAGTCGCTGCTGCCAGAAGTCGATGCGATGGCCGCAGCCCTGGTTCAGCTGGAGGCGGGCACACCTCTTTATCGCAGCGACCTGTCAGATGAACATCGGGAACTCCTTCGTCCGTGGTTCCTCCTCACCAACAAGCCGGTCCTGGCGATCGTCAATGTCGACGAGGAGCAGCTGGAGTCGATCGACGAGATCCTCGATCCGGTCGAGGCGGCGCTGGGCGACATCGCCCCGGTCTTCGGTGCTTGTATCCAGCTCGAGGCCGAAGCAGCACAGCTCGACCCCGCCGATCGGGCCGAGATGCTCGACGCCCTCGGGTTGGGCGAGGGAACGCTGCCCCGTTTCATCACCACCGCGTACCACGTGCTCGGTTTGCGAACGTTCCTGACCACAGGGCCCGAGGAGTCCCGGGCGTGGACCTACCGGGTGGGGTCGACGGCACCCGAATGTGCTGGCAAAATCCACTCGGACCTGCAACGCGGGTTCATCCGAGCCGAAACCGTCCGCTGGGATGAGCTGGTCGAGATCGGGTCCTGGGCGAAAGCTCGCGACATCGGGAAGATCCGACAAGAAGGTAAGGACTACATCGTCGAGGATGGAGATGTGCTCGATATCCGATTCAACGTCTGACCTGCCAGGCGAGGCCTGCTGGCTGGTCCGCGACGGGGCGGTGCTCGCATCACTCGTCGTGCCCCGAACTCGGCGCGAACGAGGGCGGGGCCTGCTCGGACGTGACGGCGTTGAGGGCGCGATGCTCATCGACCCGGCGCGGTCCGTACACACCATCGGGATGGCATTCGACATCGACGTTGCATTTCTCGACGCCGACAGGACCGTGTTGAAGATCACGACCATGAAGCGGCCTCGCGTTTCTATGCCCACGCGAGGTTGCCGGTCGATTCTCGAGGCGGAGGCCGGAGCGTTTCGGTCGTGGGGCCTCGTCGTTGGTGATCAGCTCGAAGTCAGGCATCTCGTCGAGGGTGACCAATGAGGGCCGATCGCGACGAATGACCGAGGACGCCCGTGACCACTGAAGGCCCCCGGACTGCGAGCCGTGGATCACTCCTGATCGTCGGTACCCCGATCGGCAACCTCGGGGACCTGTCGCCGCGAGCTGCGGAAACGCTCCGGACGGCTGATGTCGTTGCCTGCGAAGATACGCGGCGGACCGGCCGCCTGCTCCAGCTCGCTGGGCTTCCGAAGAGGCCTCTCGTGGTGGCCAACGAGCACACCGAGCACGGCCAGGTCGATGGGATTGTCGACCGGATCGCCCGGGGTGAACGCGTGGCGCTGGTCAGCGACGCAGGGATGCCAGGGATTTCTGATCCTGGGCAGCGAGTGATCGCCGCGGTGGCTGCAGCAGGCCTGCCCGTCGAGGTCGTTCCCGGCCCCACTGCGGTCGTGAGCGCCCTTGTGCTGAGCGGGCTCGTTGCCGATCGGTTCGTCTTCGAGGGTTTCCTGGAACGCAAGGGGAACGCACGATCGCTGCAATTGAACGAGATCGCCTCACAACCGCGGACCACGGTCTTCTACGAGTCGCCGAAACGGGTCGAGAAGACGCTGGCCGACCTTGCGGCGGTGTGTGGGCCGGATCGAATCGTCGCCGTGGCGAGGGAGCTGACCAAGCTGCATGAAACCGTCGTGCGGGGCCCCGTGGCCGAGGTACAGGTAACGATCGGGCAATCGGCTCTGAGGGGGGAGTACGTGATCGTCGTGGAAGGCGCACCCCCGGTCGTCATCGACCGTAGTGACACCGAGTTGGTCCGGCTGGTGAACGAAGCGGTCGACGCTGGAGCCAGCCGGCGCGATGCGGTCCAGGCCGTCGCGGAGGCAACGGGCATCGCCCGGCGCCGAATCTACGACCTGTCGCACGATTGAGTCGCTATGTCTTGGCCCGTGAAATGAGCCGTTCGAGAAGCAGGTAGCCGGTCGCGCCGACCAGCGATGCGATCATGGGCAGCCCGAAGAAACCAATGGTGAGCCCGCCCAGAAGTCCCGCTCCGAAGATGCGAGTGCTCCGGTAGACGATCACCAGGACACAGGCGAAACCCAATCCTCCAAGGAGGATTTGCCCGAGAGCGCGGATGATTTCGCTGTACCAGGGCCGCGCTCCAAGCCAGCTGAGCTCCGTGCTCCCGAGATCGGGAACGTCGAGGGCCATCAGCCCTGCGAAGACGGCCAGGATCAGCGTTGCCAGAGCGGTGAGGGCGACGGGTAACAGCCGCAGCTCTGGCCCGGCCTGCGCGTGCCGGTAGCTGGCGGTGCGGAGCGCGACTGCGGCCCACATCAGCCAGCGGCGAAGCCAGCGCACCTCGAGGTCTCTCATGGCCTCCCGAAATACGTAGTCGGCATGGGCATCACTGACCTGGCCAGCGGTCGACGTCTGGTAGTCCGTGCCCTCCACGCCGCCGATCAATGCATCGTGGAGGATCGCCGCTGGCGTGTGCCTTCCGTCCTTCGGGACGAGCCAAGTGAGGAACGGAGGGATCGACGCGAGATCGGTGTTGTTCGACTCGGCGTCGACATCGAGGGGGACCAAATAGGTCACCCCGAGGCGGTCGACGTATTCGAACGGCTCGATCAGTCGGTATCGAGACGGCTCGAGTTGCTCGAGAATGATGCGGGCGGGATCGCCCGTTCCCGGTCGGTAGAACCGACCTGGTTCTCGGTCGTCTCGGCGGTCTGGAGCTTCCATCGGCTCCCCCATCTTCCGTTCGGTGCCGCCCTCGAGTTCTCGGCGATCGTTGTGGCCGAGGACTCGGTGATTCCGCTCGAAAGCTACCATTTCGGAGACACGGACAAGGATCGACCGAAT
This sequence comes from uncultured Acidimicrobiaceae bacterium, assembly GCA_964648595.1. Lineage (GTDB taxonomy): Bacteria > Actinomycetota > Acidimicrobiia > Acidimicrobiales > SZUA-35 > SZUA-35. The sequence goes on along the minus strand of CAZYLX010000079.1, from coordinate 3,448 downwards.
CCGGTGGCGAAGTGCAACCGAACCACATCCTGATGCGTCTCTGCCTCATATGGATCACGATCGGATGAACGAGAACAGCCTGCGATTGATGCTGTTCAGTGCGGCCATTGGGCCGCTCCTGCTGACCATGGTGCTGCTCTTCGTCACGTGAGGCAGACTTGCCTCATGGCCGTTCGTGTAGACAAATGGTTGTGGGCGGTTCGGGTGTACAAATCGCGCTCCATCGCTAACGAGGCATGCTCAAGCAACCGTGTGTTGGTCAATGGCGAGACTGCGAAGCCAGCGACGAAGGTCGATGTTGGCGACACCGTCGAGGCCAGACGCAAAGATCGCGTCGTCGTGTATCGAGTCGTCCAGCCGCTCGTGAAGCGAGTTGGTGCAGCTCTCGTTCCCGATGCGGTCGAGGATCTTTCGCCACCGATCCCGGAGCGGGCGACCGCGGAGGAAGCGGTGGCCGGTGTTCGAGAGCGGGGCGCGGGACGGCCGACCAAGCGTGACAGGCGTCGAATCCAAGATCTCCGCGGGCGGGGATGAGCGGAGCGTCGTTGGGGATGAGCGGAGCGTCGTTGGGGATGAGCGGAGCGTCGTTGGGGATGAGCGGAGCGTCGCGTGAGATCGTCGGCGCATGCCCGCTCGATTGCCCGGATGCCTGTAGTTGGGTGATCACGGTCGACGCTGATGGGTCGCCGAGCAAGATTCGCGGCAACAGGGTGCACCCCTTCACCGCGGGCAGCCTCTGTCCAAAGGTGAATCCTTGGCTGGAGTACGCCGTCGACCCATCGCGACTGATGACGCCGCTGAGGCGTTCGGGGCCGAAGGGTTCCGGCCAGTTCGCACCGATTACCTGGGATGATGCGCTCACAGAGATTGCGGGCCGTCTCCTCGACATCCGCGATGCATTCGGCGGCGAGGCAATTTGGCCGTTCGTCGGGACCGGCCACATGGGTTGGATCCAGGGAGCCAGCGGCGGGCCTGGCGCCCGTCTGTGGAACAAGCTCGGAGCCTCGAATCATCTGCTGACGATTTGCTCGGTGAGCGGACATGTCGGTCTGGGGTACACCATGGGTACCGCGGCCGGCATGGATCCCGAAACGGTGGCCGACGCTGGGCTTGTCCTGCTGTGGGGGACCAACACGCTGGTGGCCAATCGGCACTTCTGGCCATTCGTCGAAGCGGCCAGGAAGCGGGGTGCCCCGATTGTCGTCATCGATCCGACGCGCACCCGGACCGCCGAGGCCGCCGATCTCCACGTCGCACTTCGGCCCGGCACCGACGGTGCGCTTGCGCTTGGCCTGTGCCGACAGCTGGTCGACCAGGGTGGTGCTGACCAGCGGTTCATCGACGAGAGAACACTCGGATGGTCCGAGTTCGAGGCGTCGCTCGCTCCATGGAACGCATCGGCGACTGCCGACGTCTGCGGGATCGACACGGCAACGGTTCACGAGTTGGCCGAGCTGATCACCGAACACCCTGCACTTGCCGTGAAGCTGGGTCAGGGCATGCAGCGTCATGCCGCAGGTGGTCAAGCGGCGAGGGTCATTTCGTGCCTGCCTGCCCTGACCGGAGCATTCGAGTCGGCCGGCGGCGGGCTCGTCTACAGCACCTCACCGGCCTACGGCTTCGACTCGTTCGCGTTGCGCCGCCCAGATCTCCGGACCGGGCCGGTTCGGTCGCTCCCCATGACCATGTTGGGCGCGATCCTGCGTGACGCCGATCCCGAGGTCAAGGCGCTGATGATGATCGGCGCGAACCCGCTTGTTTCGAACCCCGATGTCGGCTTGGTGCGCCGCGGTCTGGGTCGTGAGGATCTGTTCACCGTCGCAGTCGAGCTCTTTCCGACCGAGTCAACGGCCTACGCCGACATCATCCTTCCCTCGGCGATGCAGCACGAGCAGCTCGACATGACCGAGTCCTACGCCCACCTCTACGTGAACTGGAACGAGCCGGCCGTTGCGCCTCCAGAGAACTGTCTCACCCACACCGAGATGTTCCGCCGACTCGCCAACGTCATGGCACTGCGAGATCGGTCGTTCGCCGATCCGCTTCTCCAAGAAACTGACTTGGAGCTCGCCGCGGCGGCCCTGCAGAGTTTCCCCGAGCTGAGCGTCGAACAATTGCGAGCTGACGGTTTTGCTCGCTTGCCGGGAACAGCACCGTATGCGCCATTCTCTGGTCGGTTCCCGACCGCCAGTGGGCGGTTCGAGTTCACATCGAAGCGTGCAGCAGCCGACGGTCATGGGCTGGTTCCAAGCTACGTGCCGGCCGAGGAAGCAGCCGTCGATGTCAACCCTCGTTACACCTTGATCGCTCGAGGCAGCAGCCACCATCTGAACTCGGTCTTCGCTGGAACTCAGCGAGTCCGGAGTGCGGCCAAGGCTCCACCGATCACGATTCATCCAGATGATGCTGAGCGTGACGGCCTCTCCGACGGCGATCGTGTCGAGGTCGTGAACGATCGCGGTCGCTTCGTCGCCCGCGTTCGAATCGCCGACACCGGCCGCCCGGGATTGGCAACGATCACGAAGGGTTGGTGGGGCCAACAGGTGAATGCCACCGTCCGAGAGGCCAACAGCGACATGGGCAATGGCGCGGTTTATCACGACAACGTCGTCTCGATCACCGGGCTTCCTCGAGTCGAGCCCGGCTTCATGAGGGAGCCGATCGCGTGACGGAATCCGACGCTCCCGCCGACCGAGTGCATGGTCGATGCGCGTGCGGTGCCATCCGTTTCGCAGTTGCCGGCTCGCTGCGTCCAGTGGTGAATTGTCACTGTCATCGATGCCGACGGATCACCGGTCATCACATGGCAGCCACCTCGGCGAATCTGGGCCAGATCGAGCTCGAGCCGACGGATCAACTCCGGTGGTACGAGGCGGCGCCTGGCGTGCACTACGGGTTCTGTGAAACCTGCGGATCGTCGCTGTTCTGGCGGAACGACGACGAGCCCGATCGCTGGTCGATCGGTGCCGGCACGCTTGATCCGCCGACCGGCCTGACAACGGAGCTGACCATCTGGACTGCCGAGTCGAGCGACTACCACCAGCTTCCTGCCGGCCCGAGTCGGCCATACGACTGAACCGGCGGGACGGCGGATGCCGGGACAGCAGCTCGATCACGCGAAACGTGGCCGGCCAATGCGGACCTCGACGCCCGAGGTCCAGTGGACGATCGGTGCGCCCGTCGGAGCGGTGAGGCCGGCGGCCGTCACCAGCTGGTCGTCGAGTTCGAGGATCTCGGCCCGGCGCAGTGGCCAGCGGCCATGATCGACCGGGGCATACAGGAGTCGGCTCCTCAGCGTCGAATACAGCCCCCATCGCGAAGTGAGGTAATGCTCGAACGAGCTCACGTCTTCCATTGCGATCGGCTCGCCGGTGCACACCGAACTGGCGTGGGAAGCGCCCTTCGGCCCGGGCCAACGGCGGGTTGATTGGTACGTCCAGATCGAACC
>CAZYLX010000078.1:0-9181 GCA_964648595.1 uncultured Acidimicrobiaceae bacterium | reverse complement strand
CGAAGTAGAGAGGGTGGCGTGGGCCCGGAACATTCGAGATCACGACATTGGCCGGCAGCATCACACGATCGGCAAGGCGCGACACCAAACGAACGGCTGCTGTCGCAACGAAGGGCGACGTGAAATCGGTGGCCTCTGCGAGCGCGTCAGCCGGTACGAGATCGAGCTGGCGCTTGGCATCAGCCATTGCCTTTCGGCAACGGGTGACCCGTTCCACGGGGTCGTCGCAGTCAGTGGGGAGCTCAGCGAAGATCGACGAGACCCGGTTTGTCCACGGGTCGGCCTCCTCACCTGTTCGGATGGAGACCGGGACCATTGCTCGAAGCGGCGCGTCCGGGAGCGCGTCGTGGCGGAGCAAGTACTCCCGCAGCGCTCCGGCGCAGATGGCCATCACGACATCGTTGACGGTCCCGCCGGTCGCGTCCTTCAGCTGCTTGATGTTCGAGAGCGACTCCGAACGCATGGCAAAGCGCCGGTGCGGGCCGATGCTTTTGTTCCACGGAGTGTGCGGAGCCTGGATGGTCGGCATGGAGATCCGCCCCAGCTGTTCGTCGAGCGCCTCCGCCTGCTCCGATCGGCCGACCGCATTGGCCAGGACCTGCCGAGAGCGGCCGGCGACGCCGCTCAGGCTGTTGAGACCGGCCTCCTCAGCGAAGTTGCGGACGAGACGAAGCTGCAGCCTTGCCGCTTTGACGGGGTTCATGGCCAGATGCGCTGCGGTCTGCCTCAGCAGCTCGGCGTCGGTCGGGATCTCCTCACCCTCCCACTCGACGGGTTCGTACGGCCACGGTGCATTGGGGTCGGGCTGATTGAACATCTGCATCATCATCACGCCGGCCGCGCCATCGATGGTTGCGTGATGTGTCTTGCTCAGGAGGGCCCATCGTCCGTCGCCGAGTCCCTCGATGACATAGACCTCCCACAGGGGATGACGGCGATCCATCGGCCGCCCGATGATGCGGGCGACCTGCTCGGCGAGCTGATCGGCGGCTCCCGGAGGAGCGAGGCCGATCTCGCGGACGTGATAGTCGAGGTCGAAGTGCGGATCGTTGATCCAGTACGGGTGGTCGAGCCCGAAGGGCACGTCGACCACGCGTCGGCGGAAGGGCTCGATGTGGCCGACCAGCGATCCGAATCGTTCGTGAACGACCCGATACGGGTCAAAGTCCGGCGACGGTCGTTGATAGATGCTGAGTCCGTTCACGTGCCCATACGTGTTCGGTGTTTCCATGTAGAGGAACGTGGCATCGAGTCCACTGAGTTGTTTCATGAGCGCCTCCCGCAGGGCTGACCAAGACGATTGTTGGTGGTCACATCTTGGTCGATGTCGAAGCTTCCTGCATAGCGCGAACACAGGCGCAGCCGGTCGGGGAATCATTGGCCAGCACCGGGCGTTGAACGCCACCATGACTATCCCAGAATCACACGCCGATCTTCTCGACTCGCTCGCCTTCTGGCACGTCGCCACCATGGGGCCAGACGGAGCGGTCCAGAGTTCACCTGTGTGGGCCGGGTGGGATGGCGAGCACTTTCGCTTCTCGCTGACCAAGGGTCGCCAGAAGTACCGGAACCTGCAGGCCAACCCGGGCATCGCGGTGTCGGCCACCGACCCGAGCAACGCCTACCGCTACCTGGAGATCCGGGGCACGGTCGTCCGCTTCGACGATGACTCGTCGAACGAATTCATCGATTCGATGGCCAAGAAGTACATGGACGCTGACGGCTATCCGTTCCACCAGCCGGGTGACGAGCGAGTCATCGTTGTTGTGAAGCCAACCCACACCAGCCAGATGGGTTGACCGACCTCAGGGCCCGGCCCACTCGGGCACCGTTTCAGACTCCGGGCCGGTCGCGGGCGAATCGCTCGCGCAGAGTGTGCGAATGGCATCAGCCATTTCGCGCTCGTTGTCGGTCGGTTCGGAGCGAAGCAGAACCGACCACTCCACGCGAATCTCGACATCTTGAAGGGGAACGACGGCGAGGTCGTCGAGGATCGCGGTTCGCAGGCTGAGTGCCGGTTGCACAGTGACACCTCCGAAGGTGCGAATCAGTCGGAGAATCATGGCCAACGATTCGACCTTGCGCAGTCGTAGCGGACGCACGCCGGCCGGCTCGAAGAATTCGTGGTGTTCGAATCCATGCGACGGGCGATCGCCAGCCGTCACGTAGGTGGCATCGGCGACGTCGGCGGGATCGAGCCTTCCTCGCTTCGCCGCCGGATGGTCGCCTCGGACCACGCCAATCAACACGTCACCGGCGATGGGCTCGGCGCCACTCAGCAGCTGTTGACCAACGGGAGAAACAACAACACCGAGATCGGCCCGGCGGGACGACACGGCGGCACCGACCTCGTCGTACCCGACGCGGATGAAATCGACATCGCACGGAAGGTCGGACTGCCCGATGAGGCGTTCGAACCAAGGCGCCGTGTCGTAGAAATCGAGAGCGATTCGCACCGCGGGCCGAGCGGCCGTGGACATCCAGCGAGCCGTTTCTTCTGCCGCCCGGAGCGCTCGGTGGGAAGCAGCACCGATCTCGGCGAGGTGGCGAGCCGCTGGCGTCAGTCGTATCGAACGGCCGTCGACCGACGTGAGCGACACCCCGAGCCGTCGCTCGGCCTCCTTCAATCGATGGCTCGCGGCTGATGGGCTCAGATTGAGCAGATCCGCGGCCCGCCCGAGCTGACCGGTCTGATCGATGGCAACCAGCAGCTCCACATGGCGACGATCAAGCGACTCATGCACCCTCTTCACCAGTTCCTTTCCTGTCAATTGCTGGACGAATGAGTAGATGGATATCACGATGGTGCGGTACCCATGGCGGGCTGCACAACAGAAAGGCCGACCGATGACCTTCCATCGAATCACTGCGCTGACTGTGGCCGCACTCCTGCTAGGCGCCTCTTGTGGTGGCAGCAACGATGCTTCGTCCGACGAGGAATCAGCGGAGGAGCCAACCACGACGTCGACGGTTGCTGAGCCGGAGACGACAACCACAGAGGCAACGACGACCTCCACCGAAGCCGTCACGACCACGACGACAGAAGCTACAACGACCGAGGCCACGACGGGCGCTGACGCCCTTCCCGACACTCCTGCCGTTGCTTCGTTCAACCAGGCCTACACCTTCCAACAGGGCATCCCTGACCCTGACACGTTGCCGGCCCAGGTGGGGACGGTCGAGGCGCGGTGGTATCGGATCCCTGACGGGTTCGCCGTGGTGTACGCCGGGCTCGATGCCACGGTCGATGCCTGCCCTGGAAACTCTGCGCTGACCGGCAACGGGTTCGAGTTCGTGAGCAATGCGCCGCTTCCGGCCGGAGCTTGCGACGACTTCCCTACCCGTATCGATAACTCTCCAGCCCAGGGCGTGGTGATCTGCAACGGCGTCGTCGGCTATCTGACCCTGATTCCGAGCGGCACGGTCGGCACCTTCTTCGCCAGCATCGAGAAACCAGACCCGGACGTCATCGGCGTCGGAATCACCAGCATGGTCACCATCAGCGATCCGGCGTCGATCCCGGAGATCGATCCATCAGTGCTGAGCTGCTGAACCTGCAGGGGTCGGAAACTTGAACCGATGAATGATATCTGCACATTCTGCATGAGTTCGGATCAAATCATTCGCTAGACGAATGAGTAAGAAGAGCGCACGATGAGGTGGTGCTCACTCTCGACCGACCGCCGCCATCATCACTCCGCCGCACGGCCGCGCTGCGCTCATGGTATCCCGCACCCCGCGTTGCGACGGCGGCGGTCGTGTTGTCATCGATCAGCCTTGGCTCGGCAACCTTCTTCGTGCGCCGATTGACCGAGGCCGGCCTGGCGCCCGCATCGATGGCGTTCTACCGCTACGCCATCACCGCTGTCGTCCTGGCTCGATTCCTTGCCCTCTCCGGTCAGAAGCGGCGAGCCACGCTGTGGGGGCTCGCCGGTGGAGCAATCGCAAGCCTTGGCTGGATCGCCTACGCCAAGTCAATCGAACAAGTCGACCTTGCGACCAACGGCGTCGCCTACATGACCTATCCCGCCTTCACACTTCTGACGTGTCGAACCGTGTTCAAACGACAGACCAACGCTCGATCCATCGCCGCTGGCGCACTGGTCATCGTTGCCGCTGTCGTGGCCGTCGGCCCCGGAGCGATCATGGACGTTTCGCCGATCCTCTTCATCGCACCGGCGACGTTCGGTTTCAGCGTCGCGGTGCTGACGGAACGGCTTCATGTCCTCGATCCCCTCGAGCGGCTCAGTGCTGTGGCCATCGGAGCCACGATCACCCTCGCCCCGCTGCTCGTGAACTTGCCAACCAGCGCCGTCATTCCGACCACAATCAGTACTGCGCTTTGGGTCGTCGCCATCGGTGTGATCTGTGCGCTGGTCCCGATGCTGCTCTACGGCGCTGCTGCCCCGATCATCGGTGGGGCGAAGACTGCGATGGCCGGCACGTCGGAACTACCAACGATGTTCGTCATCGGTGCCCTCGTGTTCGGTGAAGCGATCAGGCCAGAACATCTGATTGCCGGAGCGCTCATCGTGATCTCGATCACCGTCACGCCGGTCGTTCGTTCAAACATCGTCGACCCCGACGTCGACGGCGGCCGGATCTCCCAACTAGCTGAGAACGGCCGCCAGCGGGGCGGTGTCGGCGTACTCGTCCAGCGACGTGATCTTGCCGTCGTCGTCGACGCGCACGACGACACACGCCGTCAGATCGATGTCGTGCCCGCCAGGTGTGGTCGACCTGACCCGGTGCTCTTCGACGATTGCCTGCTCGCCGACGACGCGTCGAACCTCCTCGTAGCGATGATCGCCGATGACCCCCACCAGCGATTCGATCATCACCATGGCCTCGGCGACGGTCATCGAGTTGCCGTTCTGCACGACCACCGCGTCGGGTGTCATCATCTCGACGACGGTGTCGAGGTCGTGAGCCACGAAGGCGTCGAAGAGGCGGTCGGCGAGGTCGTTCAGCGCTGCAGCATCCATGGGCGGACCGTAGTCGCCGCCCTGCCGGCCGCGCCGCAGTGGCCATCCAGCGAGCCGCTTCTTCTGCCGCCCTGAGCACCCTCGTGGACGACTCGGCTAGTCAGCCGCCGCTGGATTTGGCTCATTCGTTTCGAGCGTGAGAGCGATCACCAACGCCACGCCGAGCACGATCGCAGCACCAGCGAACGTCTCGGCCAGAGCCGTCGTTGTGATGTCGACAGCGGCATCGGCAAGCGCTGTCTCGGAGCCGGGTTCGCCGAGCGCCGGGAGTTCGAGCTCGTCGCGGAGCTGGCCGTAGCGGTAGAGACCCCACGAGGTGAGGCCGGCGAGACCAACGCTGAACCCGATCAGACGAAAGACGATCACGAGGCCGGCGGCTCCACCGCGTTCATCCTCGGCCGCGACGTCGACGACGGCTGCGTTGGTCGGCGCCAAGACGAGGCCGATCCCGGCACCGATGACGGCGAGCTCCGCCGCCATCAGCAGATGTGGGGTGTCGGCGTCCCACGTGAATCCCATGATCGCGAACCCGACGAGCGCCAATGACACGCCGGCCACGATCGGGGGGCGGTTCCCCAGCCGAGCGGCTATCTCACCGCCGAGATACGACGTGATCGCCATCGTCGCCGTCAGGGCGGTGAGCAGTAGTCCGGCCAACAGCGCGGTAGAGCCAATACCCGAGGCGTTTTCAGCGATGTTGATGAAGAGCGGCACGTTGACGAGTGCAATTACCAGGCCGACACCGACCAGACCGTTCACCGCCATGGCCGACACCGACGCCCGACTTCGGAAAACAGTGGGGCTCACGACCGGATCGATGTCTCCGGCAGCCGCGTTTCGCCGTTCGACAACGACAAAGGCGCCAAGCGCAACAGCGGCAATCGGGTAGAGCCAAGGACCACTCCACCAGTTGGAGGAAGAACCGGTCAGTTCCTCCAGGCCGGAGACCGATTGGATCTTGGCCTGGCCGAGCAGCGCAACGTTGAGAGCAACGAGTCCGATGGTGAGCAGCAGTGCGCCCCACCAATCGATCCGGCGGCCCGACCGTTTCGTCGGGTCGAGGACACGCCAACCGATGATGATGCCGGCAAGGGCCAACGGAACGTTGAGGTAGAACTGCCACTGCCATGTGAGGAATCGGACCAACAGGGCGCCATACAACGGCCCCCACACCCAGCCCATGGTCTCGATCGCTCCAAGCAGGCCGAGCGCCCGCGTTCGTTGCGCTCCGGTGTGCAGGTCGCCGGCGACGGCCAGCGCAATCGGTACCAGAGCGCCGCCTCCGATGGCGCTGACGACTCGGCCGAAGAGCAGCACCCCGAACGAGTCCGTGCTCGGCACGATGAGGGAACCAATGGCGAAGAGAATCAGCGAAGCCACGAACACAGCTCGACGGCCGAAGATGTCGCTGAGCTTGCCGGCGAGCGGCATGGCGGTGATGTAGGCGATCAGGTAGGCGTTGACGATCCAGGCAGTCGCGTCGAGGTCGTCGGGGATGATCAAACCCAGATCGTCGATGATCGGACGCAGCATCGTGGCGACGACCATGAGGTCGTCGGCGGCCACGAACACGCCGAAGGCGACGACCCACAGCTGCGCCGAACCGAGCGGCCCGTCTGCGGTGCGACCCGGAGTCGATGGGCCGAGATCCTGCGGCGTCATCTCAGCCGAGGTCGGGTTTGGTAATCGTGACCGTCGATCCGTAGTCGGTCAACAGCAGTCGCCAGCTGGTGCCACCGGCATCGATGCCGACGTCGAAGGTCACTTCGGTGAGCAAACCGGTGTTGGCGTCGACCCAGAGGTCGACGTTGTCGACGTCATCGACCAGGTCGCCCGTGAGCGCGGCGACCCGGACGGGATCGACATCGGCGGTCACGTGGTAGCGCTGGTCAGCGTCGGGCTCCGGGGTCACCAACTCGGGGTTGATCAACCCATCGGCCAGCAGGGCAGAGAACCCGACCTCGGCGTCGAAGAGCAGCGCCGGATCGAACGTCAACGCAGCGGGTGCCGGTTCCCAGTCGCCGGTCAACGGGTTGGTGATCCACACCTCGCCGTCGATGGCGATCGCGCCGACCTCGGTGGCGAGTCCCAACGCATTCACCGCCACGACGGCGTCGGCCGAGGAGGGTGCGGCGTAGCGACCTTCCGCCATCCGAAAGCCAATCAGACCATCGTCGTCGATGAACACATCGGCCCCCTCGAGCTCGATGGTGAACAGCACCGTGTCGACGTCGGACATGGCACCGGCAGCCAGCGAGAGGACGCCGTCGATGTCGAGTGTTTGCACATCGTCGTCGCCGCTCGACCCCGAAGAGCAGGCTCCGGCAAGGAGAACGAGAAGGAGTCCGACCAGGAGAGACCGACGTCGAGTCATGTCCAACGATGGTAGGTGAAACTCAACCGGGCCGAACCCGCGCAACGCACTAGGTTGCGGCAGCACGACGATCGGAGCTCACCGTGTCCATCCCTTCCACCATGGCGGCGGTCGTGCTCACTGGGCACGGCGGCGCGGAGAAGCTCGAGTACCGCACGGACATCGCCGTCCCCGTCACGGGCCCCGGCGATGTATTGATCGAGGTCAAGGCCGCAGGAATCAACAACACAGACATCAACACCAGAATTGGCTGGTATTCGAAGAGCGTGCGCAGCGCGACCTCTGATGGCGCAGGCGCCGGTATCGAGCAGCTCGACACGAGCGACGCCAGTTGGTCCGGGGCGTCCCTGTCGTTTCCCCGAATCCAGGGAGCTGACGCGTGTGGCATCGTGGTCGGGATCGGGTCGGGGGTGGCGTCGGAACGGTTGGGTGAGCGAGTCCTCGTCCGACCCATGATGAGCGATCCTGCGAGCTCTCGGCGCTTGGCCTTTCGAACATTCGGGTCAGAGATGGACGGCGGCTTCGCCCAGTTCGCCATTGCGCCGTCGAATGAGGCCGTTGCCGTACGAAACAGCTGGTCGGATGTCGAGCTGGCATCCATTCCTTGCGCGTCGTCCACCGCAGAGAACATGCTTCAGCGTGCCGATGTTGGTGCTGAGCGGCTGCTCATCACTGGCGCCTCAGGCGGTGTTGGGTCAGCAGCAGTGCAGCTGGCTCGGCGGCGGGGAGCCGAGACCATCGCCGTGTGCTCGGCAGCAAAGGCCAGCGAGGTGCTGGCTCTTGGCGCCGACGAAACGATCGATCGCGGAGTGGATCTCCTGAGCCAGACCGAACCGAAGTCGCTCGACGTCGTCATCGACCTCGTCGGTGGGCCGACGTGGCCATCGCTGCTCCAGCTACTGCGCCCGGGTGGCCGGTATGTCACATCTGGCGCGATCGCCGGTCCGCTTGTCGAGCTCGACCTTCGCACCCTCTACCTCGAAGACCTCACGCTCCTCGGGTGCACCCACCAGGCCCCCGAGGTTTTCGCCGACCTGCTCGGCTACATCGAACGTGACGAGATCCGGCCCGTTGTTGCCGCGACGTATCCACTGGCCGACATCGCGCTCGCTCAGGCTGACTTCATCGACAAGAAACACGTCGGCAAGCTCGTGCTGGTTCCGCCACCGGTCAGCTGAGCCAGGCGCCGTTTTGTTCGGTGCCGACGCTGGCGTAGTAGTCGACGCTTGTGAGGTTGGATGACTCGAAGGAGAATCCGAGCCGTTGGGCGCTGACCGAACCGGTGCAAAGGGCGTCAGCAAACGAGCCTTCGAACGCATCGGGCGCCGCTGGGTCGGCGGCAGCTCCGCTGCCCCGAGCCTGCTCGGCACTTGTTCGTTGCCACCTCAGGTCCATCGATGCCGTGGCGGGCACGGCGTTGGTACCACCGAACTCGAACGTCTCGACGAGCGGCTGATCTCGAAGTCTGAGCGCCGCTCTGCGCCGCCCCGACCAGAAAGCGGATTGTCGAATCTGTGTCGTCCAGAACAGGCCATTGGGCTGGATGCCGGGCTGCATGTCGACCGTCTGCGTTCCCAAACTGGGATCGATGAGGTCGATTCAAAGGAATGCGAACGCTGCTTCGAACGGCTGGTCGTTTTGGTCGAGGTATTCGCCCTCCATCACTCGTACGTCCATCTCGAGCAGGTAGTCCCGCCCGTCACTTGCCACGACGTCACCAACGAGGATGGCGAACGACGTCGTTCCTCGGAAGTCGGTGATGGTGCTCGGCTCGGTGTCGAGCCCTCCCGATGGAATGCCGAGCACCGGGGTTGCAGCGCCA
>CAZYLX010000077.1:0-9188 GCA_964648595.1 uncultured Acidimicrobiaceae bacterium | reverse complement strand
TCCGGTCAACCTCGCAGCTCGCGTGATGTCGAAGTCGGGAACCGGTCAGCTGTACGCGACTCGCCCGGTCGTCGATCGCTCGAGAACGCTGTTCGAGACAACCGACGTGCCTCCGTTCATGGTCAAAGGCAAAAGCCAACCGGTGACCGCGTTCCAGATCGGTGAGGCCCGGGGCTCCCGGGCTGGGATCGCCGCCTCCGATCTCCCCCTCGTCGGGCGAGCCACTGAATGCGATGCGTTCCGTGCGGCGCTTGACGCGACGCCATCGGGTGTCGGTTGCTTCATCGACATCGTGGCCGATCCCGGTGCCGGCAAAAGCCGTTTGCTCGATCAGTTCGAATCCGACACCGATGGCGCGGCGTTCCATCGGGTGAAGTGCCGGCTCTATCAGTCTTCGACCGCCTACTTCCCGTTCACCGAACTGTTACGGGCGATCATCGGCCTGGACGATGGGGCCGAACAGTCAGAGGCCGACGAGTTGCGGTCGCTGGTTGAGTCGATCGACCCGAACCTGCTTCCTTGGCTGTCGTTGATCGGCGTGGTCCTCGGTGTCGAGATCGAGCCATCCGATGCCGTCCGCGAGCTGGACGCCGAGTTCCGCAAATCGCAGCTCGAGGCGTCGATCGTGCAGCTCCTGGCCGGGGTTGTTCGCAGTCCGACCGTGTTCTGTATCGAAGATGCGCACTGGATGGACGACGCATCGCGAGACCTCTTCGATGCTCTCGTCTCCACTGTCGGAACAGAACCCTGGGTGGTCGTTCGGGCCCGCCGGCGCGATAACACGGAGGACGCCAGCGAGGTGACCGATGCCTCGGGGGATTCGATCGCGGTGCTGCTCGATCTCCAGCCCCTCGAGGCCGATGCCTTGGTCGAACTGGTGAACATCGCAACCGAAGCCGCACCCTTCCCAACCCACATGGTGACCTCTTTGGTCGAGCGCAGTGGTGGGAATCCGCTCTTCCTGTTGGAGCTTCTCCACGCGATGCAGACCGGAGGAGATCTCGAGTCGATGCCGGCATCGGTCGACGGTCTCCTGACCGCAAGGATCGATCGGCTCGCTACTGAAGACCGAGCCGTTTTGCGTCATCTCGCCGTCCTCGGCGCAGGGTTCGCAATCGACCACATGGCCGACGTGTTCCCTGATTCGGTGCGGTCGTCGCCACGGGATGCACTTCGTCGTCTGGAGGAGTTCCTCATCGTCGACAGCTCCGGATGGGTGTCGTTCCGTCACAACCTGCTCCGCGACGTGGCCTACGAGGGATTGCCCTTCCGACTTCGGCGTGAGCTCCACGAGAGAACCGCTGAGTCGATGCTGGTCCGCATCGGTCCGGACAACGTCGAGGCTGCTCCGGTTCTGTCCCTTCATTTCTTCAACGCTCACCGCCACGGCGAGTCATGGCACTACTCACGTGTTGCCGCCGACCGGGCCAAGGAGGTCTACGCCAACGTCGAGTCGGCGACCCTGTATCGACGGGCGCTTGCCTCGGCCGTCCATCTCAACCTTCCATCAGCCGAGCAAGCAACCGTGCGCGAGCTGCTCGGCGACGTGCTCGAGCTCTGCGGTATGCCCGATGAAGCTCGCGCCGAGTACGGCGCAAGTCGCAAGATGGTGCAGGGAACACCAGCCCGCGAGGCGAACCTGCTGCTGAAGACGGCGTTCATCGATGAGAAGCTCGGTCGTTTTGTCGGAGCGGTGCGATCGATTCGGAAGGCGCAACGGCTCCTCGATGGCGCAGAGGATCTCGACGAGGTGGCCATCCTCGGTCAGCTCGCCGTCTGGTACGCGGCGATCCGTTTGCGGCAGGGTCAGTTCTCTGCGTCGGTGGCAGCGATCGAGGAGGGTGCGCTGCTCGCCGAGCAGGCCGGTGACCGTGCGACGCTCGCACGGGCGTATCTCACGCTCGACTACGCACGGAGCAACCTCGGTGAGGACATCGACTTCAGCCGATCCAGGCGGGCGCTCGAGATCTATACCGAGATCGGTGATCTCAGCGGAGAGGCGACGGCTGCGAACGTCCTCGGCAGCTTTGCCTTCTTCGCCGGTCGTTGGGAAGAGGCTGCTGAGCTCTATCGCCGATCTCGTTTGGCTCGGGAGCGCACCGGCGATCCTGCGGGCGCCGCGATCTCGAGTGCGAATCTGGCCGAGATCCTGGTCGAGCAGGGTCATCTTGACGAGGCCGAGGAGCAGCTGTCCGGGGTGCTCCCGGTCCTTCAGTCATCCAACGACCCGTTCATGGTCGCGTTCGCCTCCAAGGTCCGTGGGCTCGGACGGGCCCGAGCCGGTGATTGGGATGCCGCAACCGAATATCTCGGCGATGCCCGAGCCGCGTTCGCTTCCATCGGCGCCATGGCCGACGTGACCGAGGCCGACGTCGCCATCGCCGATCAGCTGGTGCTGGAAGGACGGTGGCGTGAGGCCGTCGAGCTCCTGGACGCAGCGCTCGGCCAGAATCTGGCCGAGTCAGGGCTCCAACACCTCCTGCCGTGGATCCATCGGCTGCTCGGGCTCGCCTACTTCAACGACGACCCTGTCCGAGCAATGGAAGAAATTGAGCAATCACTTGTCGTCGCCCGCGAGCGGGGCGCCAGTCACGAGGTGGCGCTAGCCCTGCAAGCACGACAACTGCTGTTCACGTGGCGTGGCGAATCGATTGATACCGCCGAACGTCGCGAGTACCTCGAGATCATTGGCGAAATGGGGATCCGGCCGCGGCGCGAGCCGCCGCAGCCGGATCGAGTGCTCAGCGGAACCGGATTCCCGGATCAGCGTTGAACTTGACGAAGTACTCGAGACGCCAACCGCTGACGTAGCGGATGGTCATGCATGGGATCGGTTCCGGGATTCCCCATCGAGTCCGCAGACGGCCGAGTAGCCCGCGGCTGCACTGCGCGGTGATCCGTTCGCCGTCGATGAAGACCGCAGCTCGCAGACGATCACGGAACCTGACCCGATTCTCGGTGGTCACGGTGATCGATACCACCGGTCCGTCAGCGGTGGTGGTCGGGAAGAGCACATCGAAGCCGGTTCGGCAGCTGGCCACTGGGCAGTTCTCGGTGGTGGGGACGATCGTCACCGGCTC
The DNA here is from genome assembly GCA_964648595.1 of uncultured Acidimicrobiaceae bacterium. Taxonomy (GTDB): domain Bacteria; phylum Actinomycetota; class Acidimicrobiia; order Acidimicrobiales; family SZUA-35; genus SZUA-35. The sequence goes on along the minus strand of CAZYLX010000077.1, from coordinate 6,108 downwards.
GTCGAATTCACCCGGTGCGCTGAAGTCCAGGTTGGCAACGCCTTCGTCAGTGGCCTCGGCCTCGCAGGTGCCCTCCACCTCGCCGCAGTCAACGACGACAGCGCCCGGCGGAAGCGGATCCTCGACGGTGATGTTCACACAGTCTTCGGTGGCGAGTTCAACGTCGGACGATGTCGCGATCGCGCAAATCTCCTGTGCCTCGACACCGAGCGTGACGTTCGCGGAGAACGTCGAGTCCTTCAACGGCACGCTCTCGACGAACACACCATTGACGGTGATGTCAACAAAATCGTCAACCTGGGCAGGGAAGACATTGAACGTGCCTGCGACTGCCGCGGCAATTTCGTCGAGTGATTCCTCAATCTCGGTGCAGGCGCTGTTCCCGCCGGCCTCGGTTTCCTTTGCCCTGTCGACGATGTCTTCCAAGCTTTCATTGCTGTTGCCGGAGCTTCCTGCGCAGCCCGCTCCGGCAATAGTGAACGCCAGGACCAGCTTGTCGATATCTGGATCTCCGTCATCATTTTCATCGGTGGCGGCACCATCGCTGAGAATCACGATCGCCTTGGTGGTTGCGCCAGAAACGGAATCACTGAACAACGCAATCGCATTGTCGATGCCGACTTCGAAGTTCGTGGAACCACCAGCGCTCATGTCCGACAAGGTCTGCGCGAACTGGCCAATGCCGTCGGAGACCGGGGTGAGGTCCTGGGAAACCTCTGTCGGGAAACCAGCGAGACCAGCGTTCCCCAGTCGGGAAGCGTCGTCATTGGCCTCCCCTATGAGATCGAGCACCGCCGCTTTCTCGCAGGTCAGCCTCGTGTCCGACCGTACATCGTCAATGACCAAGTCGTTCCCGCGGTCTGCATCGCAGATGATCTCCGCTGACCGATCCGTGCTTCCCGAGGTGTCGAGCACAAAGACGACGTCAGTGTCCTTGTCAGCGGCCGATTGTGAAATCGCCGCGGTGCCCTGGACCGTCACGGTGTCGCCTGGTTCGAATATGTCGTCGTTCGACGGACTGGTGATGTCGACGGTCAGTGCCGCTCCGTCGGGCAGGTTGACTGTCGTCTCGGCCTGAGCCGTGGTTGTGGTGCTTGCAATCATCGCCATGACGGCAAAAAGCAGCCCAAATTTCTTCTTCATGGTCCCTCTTCCCTCCTGCACCGGGCCCGCTTGCCCCAGTCGCACTCCAGTGTGACGTTACTCACAACGACAGGACCGAGGTCAAGCGAATGACTTCGAATGCTGGTGGAATCGTCATTCGGGGACTGCCTGTTCCTGATCCAACGACCGCCGGGTAGACGGGATCGGTCAAGTCGTGCCAGCCTCGCAATGGTCCCATCGCAAACCGGAAACCTCGAGGTCCGCATGCATTCCTTCACCCATAATCGGCCCCATGAGTGACTCACCGCTGGCGCTTCAGATGGCGGCGCGCGTCGAGAAGATCGATCCGCCGCTCGTTGCCGACATTCTCGCCGCGGCCGCGAGATCGGTCATCGAATTGCTCAATGACGAGCGCACTCAGCCAGGCGGTGAGTGGCATGACGCTGTCGCCGCATGGAACGGAGCCAGAATCCGCAAGATCATGCGACGTGGTCGGGCGTCGGCGTGGGATCGAGCCCAAGGTGTTCCCGGTGTGACGGTCGTGGTCGGTACGGCCGAGGTGCGGGCGTTTGTTCCCGGCCCCCTCGACGAAGCGCCGAGGGATCTGGCCAGGCTGCAGATCCAATCGACACCTCTCGATGAGTGGGAGATGATCTCGAAGCTGCCAACGATCGATGTCGGTGAGTTGTTGATCGCCGTGACACCCGATGTCGAGATGAGTTGGGGAAAGCTCGCGGCGCAATGTGCGCACGCGGGCCAACGCGCCTGGGGGCGGGCGACACCCGAGGCCCGGGACCGGTGGAGGGCAAGTGGTTCGGTGATTCGGGTGGTCCAGCCCACCAGCACCCTGTGGGCTGAAGTCCGGTCAGGCCCTGTCCAGGAGATCCGTGACGGTGGCTTCACCGAGATCCCGGCCGGCACGTTGACCGCCGTTGGTTGGATCGAGATCTCTGGTTCCGCAGTGCCGCCCAGAAAAACGACGCTGATCGAAGAAAATCATGAAACATCGAGGTTGTTGGAATAGAACATCGCGATATATCGTTAACTCTTGCACGACGGCCCAGATCGGACCGTCAAACACAAACAGGAGGTACCCCGTTGGGTACGCATATTCACATCACACAAGAAGACAACAACACTGGCGAAGGCCGTAGCGATCGAAGTGGTCGCGGCGGGCGTCGTCGGCAGCGAGGCCCTGGTGGCCACGGTCCAGGCGGACGTGGTCCTGGTGGACGCGGTCGGGAACGAGCGAAGCGAGGAGCGGTGGCCAACGGGGTCCTGCTCATACTCGCTGAGCGAGCACCCCTCCACGGCTACGAGCTGATCGCCGAGCTCGAGGACCGGAGCGAAGGACGCTGGCGTCCGAGTCCCGGTTCGATGTATCCCACCCTGGGCCGACTCGAAGAGAAAGGCCTCATCACGGGGTCCGTCTCCGAAGGCGACGGGCCCGATGGAAAACGGAGCTACGAGCTCACCGAGGAAGGTCACCAATGGGTGGCACGACGTGATCCCGATGCTCCGACACCGTGGGCTGAAGGAGAAACAGGACCGGGCGGAGGTCTCCGCCCGCTGGTTGCCGAAGTCATGTCGGCAACGAAGCAGATCGGGCGCTTCGGCACCGACGAGCAGCGATCAGAGGCGACCGAGGTGTTGAAGAACGCCAAGTCCGAGCTCTATCGCATCCTCGCCCGGTGATGAGCAACGCTCGTCAGGCCGTGCGGTGAATCTCACCCATGGAACTGGTCGTCGGTGACTGCAGCACCGTCGACCCGGTCCGCGCCGATTGCCTCAACTCGTTCTGGCCCCACCATCGAGGGATAGATTTCGGCGAAGTCGCTGAGGATCTGATCGAGTGGGAGATCGTCGAAACTTCCCCGCTGACGCACGTACTCCATGTGCCGATTTCCGGCTTGGTCGAAGGCATGCATCAATGAATCATCGGTCCCGTCGAAATCGAGCACCTTCACACCGAAGCGCTCGCACAGCTCGAGATTGAATGCCGAGCTGAGCTTGAACCAACGGCCGCCCAGCAACAGTTCGCTGAACCCGTGCCAGGCGAAGACGTCCGTTCCCATCGTTGCCGACAACTTCTCGCTGGTGAGATGGTTGCGAACGTCGGCAAAACCGAGCCGAGCGGGAATGCCGACCGCACGGGCGGCTGCGGTCAGCACAACCGATTTCGGAACGCACCAGCTCGACTCGGTGCCGATGATGGCGCTCGCTCGGTAGTCCTCACGGTTCGAGGCCAAGCCGTAGGGGTCGTAGCGAAAGCCATCGCGAACCGTCATGAAGAGGGCGACCGCTTTTGCGGTCGGGTCGCTGTCGACCGTGAGGTCGGCGGCGCTGAGTGCGTCGTTGGCGAACTGCTGGACGATGGGATCGGCGGTGTCGATGAAGTACGTCGAGGCCAGCCAGGCGGGGTCGATCGTGTCGGTCGAAGGTGTGGACGGCATCAGTCTGCACTCACTTCGTGGTCGAGATTGGCCTCCGCATCGAGCTCCTGATCATCATCCAGTTCGACGACGACCCGGTCGAGCGTTCCCGTGAACGTGAACGGGCTGGCGTAGTGAGACACCGGCGTGCCCCGGTCGAGACCGATGTCGAGGCCGGACCAGGAGATCAAGACCCAGAAGATGTTGTCGGTCTCGAACGTGCCGACCGGTTCGTCGTCGATCAACAGTGTGCCGACACCGTGCTTGACTAGATCCTCGCCGGTGCGCTGCATGCGAAAGCCGAGCTCATGTCGACCGGTCGGCACCGTCCGATCTGAGCGCAGGATCTGGTGTGTCCCTCCGATGTTGAGATCGTGGACGAGCAGACCGTTCTCGATGAAGAGCGAGTATCCGCTGGTCAGATCGCCGTGAGCGACCAGCACACCCTCAGCCCCGCCGTCTGGGATCACGACCTCGGCGGTGATCGTGTAACTCCGACTGCGCAGATCGGGAGCGACATCGGATGGCAAGTGCCCCATGCCGGCCCAGAACTCGTAGCGGGTGCGCCCCGCCCGATGCCGCTCGACGTTCTCAGCGAATCGCTCGGCAAAACGATCGTCGAGCGGCAGTACCTGATGTGCGTCGGCTTCTTGCCACCAGCGTTCCTGCATGGCCGTGAGCCGGTCGGGGTCGGATGACGCGAGGTCGTTGGTCTCACTGAAGTCCTGGTCGAGGTGGTAGAGCTCCCATTGGTCGTTCTCGAATGGAGTCCCTGGTTGGTGATAGGCGACTGCCTTCCACCCGTCATGCCACAACCCCCGGTGGCCGAACATCTCGAAGTATTGATCCGGATGTGCCGTGCCCTCGACGGCAAAGCTGGTGCCCTCGATTGGTTGCTGCTCAACGCCATCGATTACTGCCGGTGGGTCGATACCGAGCCGATCAAGGATGGTCGGCGTCAGATCGGCGGCATGGCAGAACTCGTGGCGCAGTGCCCGAGCGTCACCGGGCCACGCAACGACGAGGGGGTCGCGAATGCCACCGCCGTGGGTGTTCTGTTTGTATCGCTTGAGCGGTGTGTTTGAGGCCATGGCGAAACCCCAGGGGAAGTTCGAGTGCGTGTCCGGCCCCCCGATGTCGTCGATTCGTGAGATCTTCTTGGCGACGTCCTCGGCAACGAGATTGAACGGGCCCATCGCGTTGACGAAGCCGTTGGGGCCACCTTCCTGGCTGGCTCCATTGTCGGACATGACGATGATGGCAGTGTCGTCGAGCTGACCTGTCTGCTCGACGAACTCGACGAGTCGGGCCAGGTGCTGATCGAAGTGGTCGAGCATGGCCGCGTACGCGCCTCCAAGACGGGCGAACAGACGCTGTTCGTCCGGGCTGTGGTCGGCCCACGGCTTCACAAAGTCGTTTCGGGGCGGGAGCGCGGTGCCTTCTGGAACGATGCCGAGCTCGATCTGGTTGGCCAGACGGTCGGCCCGCATCTGATCCCAGCCCTTTGCGTACACGTCGGCGTAGGCATCGATCAGCTCGGCCGGCGCCTGGTGAGGCGCGTGGCATGCACCGGGGGCGACCCACATCAGCCACGGTGCTTCCGGCGCTCCGGCTCGATGCTCGGCCAGCATGGTGATGCTCTGATCGATCAGGTCTTCTGTGAGGTGGTAGCCGGTGTCGTATGTGCCGGGTGCGGTGATGTGGCTGTTGTCGCGAATGAGCTCAGGCGAATATTGGTCGGTTTCGGCGTCGAGGAAGCCGTAGAAGCGGTCGAAGCCTCGCCCGAGCGGCCAACCATTGAACGGGCCGGTCGGGCCAGACTCGGTCAGCGGGGTGACATGCCATTTCCCGATCATGTAGTTGCGGTAGCCGGCGGGCCGCAGCATTTCTGGCAACGTGCCGGCGGTGCGAGCGATCTTCCCCCGATAGCCGGGATGGCCGCTGTCGAAATTGGCGAGGCAACCGACACCGACCGAGTGATGGTTTCGTCCGGTCAGGAGCGATGCACGAGTGGTGGAACACATCGCGGTCGTGTGGAAGTTGGTGAACCGGTGGCCCCGCTCGGCAACCGAATCGATGGTTGGCGTGGAGATCTCGGAGCCGTAACAACCGAAATCGGCGAAGCCGACGTCGTCGAGCAGCACGATCAAGAGGTTCATTGCGGACTCCCAGGGAAGAGACCGAGCATGCGCCAGCCGAGGTCGGGAAAACCTGAGGCGTCTGCGGTTCGGGCCGATGCGGTGTTGTCCTCGGCGTGGAGGTAGATCGGGATGGCGCCGTCGTCGAGGACCCGCCGAGCGGCTTGAGTGACGAGTCGCGTCGCCCATCCCCGACCCCGGTGATCGTCCTCGGTGACAACGGCAAGTTCATGGCCGGCAGCGTTGTGGATCTTGCGACCGACGCCGGCGGTGACGACTCCATCGTCCGGATGCCCGTCGAAGCCGACGAGGACGTCCCCGTTGAACGGGAACAACCACGGCGGAACGCGGGGATCGTCGATGGGTAACCAGAGGCCCGGATCGTCTCCGGCAGGCGGGGAGTCAGACCAGCGGAAGACTCCCCGACCAAATCG
>CAZYLX010000076.1:0-9331 GCA_964648595.1 uncultured Acidimicrobiaceae bacterium | reverse complement strand
CCTCGACAACGTCTGGGTCGACCGCGGCCAGGCCAACGGAATTCTCGACACCGAGGGCTCCCGCAAGCTCGGCCGAAACCAGCTGCGCATCGCTTGTTTCCCTGCGATCGAACCGTCGGACACGCAGGCACTGACGGCGAGCATCGATTTCGTGATCGAGGCGTTGGTCTAACTGCCGGACCCTGCGGTGTCTTCGGCCGGCTTGTCTCCGGACGGCTTGAACGCCAGGGACGCAGAGTTCATGCAGTAGCGCAGCCCGGTGTCGGTCGGGCCGTCTGGGAACACGTGGCCGAGGTGGGCGCCGCACTTTCCGCACACCGACTCGACACGACGCATGGCGAACGAGCGGTCCTCGATTTCTCCGACCTTGTCGTCGCCGATGGCCCGATCAAAGCTTGGCCAGCCACAGTGGGCGTCGAACTTCGTCTCCGCAACGAACAGCTCTTCGTCGCAGACCACGCAGTGATAGGTGCCGTCGTCCCAGACATCCCAGTACTCACCGCCGAACGCCGGCTCGGTGCCGGCGTGCTGCGTCACCTGGAATTGTTCGGGGGTGAGGCGCTCGCGGAGTTCTTCCTCGGTGTACTTCTCGCCTGAATGGATCTTGGTCATGGTCGGATCAACCCCTGTTGTCTGATGTGCGTTCCCGAGTTTCGCAGATGTTCGCAAGCGCGCGAGGAGCCGGGCGATCACGAATCGACTCGACGGGCGTCCTCGATCAGGTTGATCTCGTAGATCACCTCATCGAGTCGGTCGCCGGCCTCGATCGGAGCGAATCGTTGTGGGTTCTCCGCAGTGATGCAGGTGGGCACCGGCGCCAGGACAGTCCAAGGGGTCGGGTGCAGGAATTGCACCACCGAGTAGCGCTCGCCGGGCTGTTCGGGATCGGCAACAACCCGGTGCCAACCGCTCGGAATCATCCCGTTCGTGATGTGCTCGAGCATGATTCCGGTGTTGATGATGACTCCATCCTCGGGAGGGATCGCGTCGACCCAGCGATCACCGTCGATCTGGACCTGGAGGCCTCGCGCCGAAGCCCGTGGGAGCGCCGTGATGAGGTTGATGTCCGCGTGTTCGGCCGCCCAGACATGCGTGCTGCCGGGCGCCGCTTCCATCGCTGGATAGTGGATCGCCCGGGTCAGCGTCGTGCCGTCGATGGTCATGGCGTCGAAGAAACTCTCGTGGCAGCCGATACCCACCGCGATGATGCGCAAGAACCGGCGCTGGAGCTCCTCCACCGAGCGGTGGAAGGTCGCGAGCACCTCGGTGATTCCCGGCACCTGAGCCTCGGGAAGGACACGGTCCGGGCAGCGGGAGGGATACTTGGTTCTGAGTGGGTGACCCCCGGGAATCGGCGCACCCCAGTTCAGCATCTCCTTCCAGTCCGGCACGTCGCTGACTGCTGCTGTCTCGACGAGCAGGCCGGTGTAGCCGGTCTGGCCGTGGGTACCTGGTGCGTGTGATTGCACCTTGTCTTCGACCGGGAGAGAGAAGAACTGCTCGAGCAGCCCGTAGGCCTCATCGAGCAAATCGGAACTGAGATCATGGTTCGTGTACACGAACCCATTGGTGAGACTTCGCATGACCCCGTCGACCACGGCGGCTCGTTGGTCCGAGGTGCCCTGTTCAAAGGCGAGGAGATCGACGTCGAGAATGTCCGGCATGCGACACAGACTATTCAGTCGAGTGCGCTCAGGCCTCGGCGGATGGCTGGGACGATGTCGTTGCGATGGTAGATCTGCTCCGCGGTTTCGATCTGATCGCAGAAGGCCCGGTAGGTGATGGCAAGCCGAGTCGCGGCCAGCGGGCGAAAAGCTGCCCACTCTGCACGGCCGACACCGAGCAGTTCGAGCCAGCGGTCCGTGGCTGTCGGCGGCCATTCCGGCGAGTAGCTGTCGAGAACGGCGAGGTCGAAGAGCGGGTGGCTGATCGATGCGTCTCCCCAGTCGATGATTCTCGACGGGGTTGGCTCAAAGCGTGTTGGTGCGGGTGCAATGCGGAGGTTCCCGCCGTGAAGATCCCCATGCACCAGTGCGGCATCTGTCGGCCCTGCGCTGTGCCACCGATCACCAGACTCTGCGATGAGGCGCTGCAGTTGCTTCCGCTCCTCATCGCTGAGATCGCCGCCGTGCCGTTCGAACAGATCCGTCAGTCCGTGCTGAACATGCTCGACACCGATGCGAGGCACGCTGGTCAACGCATCGAGATCGAGCTGAATCGAGGCTTGATGCAACCGTCGAACGGCATCAAAATGAACATCTGGTCCGACGCCATAACCATCCTCACCGATGGCGGTACCCATCAAGATCGCACCTGGTCGAGCAGCGATGACATCCGGAACAAGCGCGGAGTCGACCGAAGCAAGTGCGGAGATGACCGCGGCCTCGTGATCCAAGAAGTGGGGCACGGCTTTGAGCCAGAGCTCGCCGAGTGTCGACGACACGCGCAGCAAGCAGGACAGATTCCACGTCCTGACCTGCTCGACAGCAGCGGTGCGTTCAGCTGACGCATCGCCCAGCGCGTGGTCGATCCAGTCGACCAGCGACTCGATGCCGCCGACGCGGGCGTAGGCGGGTCGGCGCTCGTCTCCGGGAAGCGGATGGGGCCAACAGCTGAGGAGCGACGGATCGATGTCCTGCGTCTCGACGAGGTAGGTCACCTGGCCGCCGGGGAACGATGCTCCTTCGAGGAGTCGAACAATCGAGACGTCGATTCCGAACGCGCGCCGCGCAGCATCGACGATGGGGCTGCTCTCCATCCACCACGGTGAATCGATCTCGATCGCGGGCAACACCCCTCTCGGATCGTCGACGACGAGGGTCGCGATCCGAGGGGGTGGAGCCACGATGTTCCTACGACGGTGCGATCAGTCGTCGTGCTCGGTGATGGTGACGGATTCGATCACGAGATCGTTGACTGGCTTGTCGCCAGAGCCGGTCGGGACCTTCTCCATCTGATCGACGAGTTCGAGGCCTTTGATGACCTTGCCGAAGAGCGAATAGGCCGGAGGCAGGCCGACACCGCTCGGGCCGCTGATGACGAAGAACTGGCTGCCGTTGGTGTTCGGGCCGGCGTTGGCCATGGCCAAAGAGCCGAGCTCATACCGACCAGGCTTCGGAAGCTCGTCCTCGAACCGGAAGCCGGGTCCGCCGCGACCTGAACCCTCGGGGCATCCGCCCTGGAGCACAAAGCCCTGGATCACGCGGTGGAAGGTGAGCCCGTCGTAGTAGTGGTACCGGGCAAGGGAAACGAAGTTGTTGACCGTCTTGGGCGCCGCTGCCGGGTCGAGGGCAATGGTGAGCGAACCCACGCTCGTGACCATCTCGGCGGTGTAGCGCTTCGACGGATCGATACACATGTCGAAGGGACCGTCGAACGAGGTCCGCCTCGGACTGGAACCGTCGGTTGCTGGACATTCGGGCACAGTGAACTCCTGAAATCGAGAAGGCAACAGTGTTCCACGAACCCACCCGGAGAAGGGGTACCCGGCTCCGGGCGGGTTCCGTGGTGCCCGTCTCACTGAGGTTTGGTCAGGCGTCTTTTGCGGCCCGGAAGCCGGCATCGAGGTCGGCCAGAATGTCGTCGATCGATTCGAGGCCGACCGAGAGTCGCACCAGTCCTGGCTCGACACCCGCCGCGCTCTGCTCCTCGGGGGCGAGCTGCGAGTGTGTGGTCGATCCGGGATGGATCACCAGGGAGCGAACGTCGCCGATGTTGGCAACGTGGGAGTGCAACTCGAGAGCGTTGACGAATCGTTCGCCCGCTTCGCGTCCTCCCTTGATGACAAACGACGGCACTGATCCGAACCCTCGACCTTGCGTGTACTTCTTGGCGCTCTCATGCCACGGCGACGACGTGAGCCCGCTGTAGTTGACCGACTCGACCTCATCTCGGGCTTCGAGCCACTCGGCGACGATCTGGGCGTTGTCGACATGACGCTCCATCCGGAGCGACAGAGTTTCGAGACCCTGAAGAATCTGGAAGGCATTGAAGGGGCTGATCGCCGGACCAAGATCACGGAGCAGTTGCACGCGAGCCTTGGCGATGAACGAGCCGTGGCCGAGCATCGGCCAATACGTCAGGCCGTGATAGCTGGGATCGGGCTGGTTGTAGTTCGGGTAGCGGTCAGCGTCGGAGAACTCGAAGGACCCTCCGTCGACAATGACACCACCCATCGACGTGCCATGGCCGCCGATGAACTTGGTTGCCGAGTGAACAATGATGTCCGCTCCCCACTCGAGGGGCCGGATCAAGTACGGCGTCGCCACGGTGTTGTCGATCACGAGCGGAACACCGGCGCTATGAGCGACCGAGGCAACGGCCTCGATGTCGAGGATGTTGTTCTTCGGGTTGCCGATGGACTCGCCGTAGAACATCTTGGTGTTCGGCTGAACGGCTGCGGCCCACGCCTCGGGATCATCCATGTCATCGACGAACGTGGTCTCAATGCCGTACTTGGGAAGTGTGTGGTGCAGCAGGTTGTACGTTCCGCCGTAGAGGGCAGCTCCGGCGACGATGTGGTCTCCGGCCTCCGCGATGTTCATGATCGTGAGCGTCTCGGCTGCCTGCCCCGATGCCGTTGCCAGTGCACCGGGAACACCAGCGGCAGTCTCCGACAACCCGTTCTCGAGTGCGGCAACACGGGTCTCGAGAACGGCCTGAGTGGGGTTCATGATTCGGGTGTAGATGTTGCCCGGCTCACCCAATGCGAAGAGGTTGGCAGCGTGTGCCGAGTCGCGGAACTGGTAGGCGGTGGTCTGGTAGATGGGAACGGCGCGGGCGCCCGTGGCGCTGTCCGGCTCTTGGCCGGAGTGGATCTGGCGGGTCTCGAAACCCCAGTCTGAGTTGCTCATGTCATTCCCCTTCGATGCATCGTGCCTGGTCGGTTGTTCGCCCGGCCGGATGTCGTGCGGCAGAGAGTAGCCGAATTGTTGACCTGGCAACTCGACAATTCCGCGATGTGGGAGGAGATCAGGAGCGGAGAGAGCTCACAGCGCGGGGTTGCCGGTCGATAGGAACCGATGCAGGTGTGTGATCACTGCGGTGCTTGCCGCGAGATCGAGTGGAAGAGGTGCCCGTTCTGTCGCGCCCAGCTCGACACGGTCGGTTCTCCCGCTGCCGAGGATGACGAAGGTTTCGACGCTCTCGCCGCCGTTGCTGAAGTCACAAACGATGACCTCCTCCCGTCACCCGTCGTTGCCGACGAGCCCGACCCGGACCCGATCGATTCGCTGACCGAAGAAGACCTCGCGCACCTCACTGGCGAGGCAGGGCCGACCCTCCAAGGTTGGGACACACCACCGCCTGCCGCCCCTGTGGCCGCCACGACCGATGAGGACGGTGTGCCCAAGTTCATCGTGGTTCCGCTCATCGCAGCAGCAGTCCTTGCGGTCGTGTTTGTTGCCTACAGCATCGTCATACAGACATCAGAGCGTCCCGAAGCAGTGGCCCTCATCGACCGAACGACCAGCACTGCCGCTCCGACAACAATCGCCGAGCCGGCGCCATCGACCGAAGGTGCGCTGCCCATTGGAGACGAGATCGCGGAACAGGCGACACGTCTGTGTCGCGGCGACCAGTTCAGTATCGCTCGGGCAGCTGAGCCCTCGGGAGCCGTCTTCAACGATCTCATGATGGCAACTCGCGACGGTCGCGACGATTGGGTCGCCGACCCGGAGCAGGAAACGCTGAAGGAAACGGTGCCGTCACTGGTTGGTTGCCTCACCACCGCCGACGGTGGCGAAATCAATCGATGCCCGAACACCACGGTGACCGTCAGTCGGCGTTCGGTCAGTTGGTCGTACCGCGTCCTCCGGTCAACGGACGGCGTCCAACTCGGCGCCGACTCCGGAACAGCCAACGAGCAACGCCCTTGTGAAGAGCTTGCAGCCGAAGCAGGCGATGCCAGCTTGGCCTCATGGTCGCCGTTGCCGCAGGATCGCTTGGATGCCGTGGCAGCTGCATTTGCCGGTGCACCGCACCCTCGCGAAGCATGTTCCTCGGTGCCCCCGATCGTGATCGAGGATGCCGAGGCAACGATCGAGCCAGCGCCGCCGTCCGTCGGTTTGGCGCTCCACGCAACCTGGTCCGCCGACACCCGAGTCGATCTCCAACTCCCGAACGGCTGGATGGCAACCGATGACCGGCCGGTCGAAGCCGTGCTGTGTGCGCAGCTCGGCAACGCGACCGACACTTCCGCAGACGAGGTCGAGGTCGAGCCGATCCCGCCAACGACGATCCCACAGCCATCGATCACACAGCAAGATCGTTGTGAAACAACCGTTTCACTCACCGCGATGTCTCGCAACGGTGAATGGATCGGTCAGTGGGAGTACCGCGGCGAGGAGTGCACCGACGGCTCAGACGTCGTCGTGCCGCTCGACTGGTTGATCCAGACGGTCGGACCGGATCTGGGTTACCCAGACCCGGGCGCCACGCCGAGCGAGCCTGATTCTTCTTCGACACCAACGTCGTCGGAAGACTCCGACGGCGAGTAGGTCGCGATGTACGGCAAGTTGCGATAGCGCTGGCCCACGTCAAGCCCATAGCCAACAACAAACGCCGGCGGCAGCTCGAACCCGACATAGTCGAGCTGTACACCAGGAGCCGTTCTTCCCTCCCGAACGAGCAACGAGCACGTCCGCAACGACGCCGGCCCCTGGCCACTGAGATAGTCGACGAGGTAGGCCATCGTCAGCCCGGAGTCGATGATGTCCTCGACCAGAATCACATCGCGCCCGGCGACACCTCCGTCGAGGTCCTTGACGATCTTGACCACGCCACTCGACTCGGTCGCGTCGCCATAGGACGACACCGCCATGAAGTCGATCTCGACCGGGCCGGCGATCGCCCGCATCAAGTCGGCAACGAAGATCACGCTGCCCTTCAGGACGCCGACCAACAGTGGGGTGCGGCCGGCGAGGTCGGCGGCGATCTGCGCCCCCAACTCTTCGACTCGGTTCCGGAGCTCGTCCGTGGTGACGAGGATCTCACCGATGTCACTCGGCGGCGGGTACGGCTCGATCACGTTCCGCTGAATTCTGCCTTACCCGGCCCGTTGGCCAGGAAGCTCGTGATCCCGGTGACGGCGTCGTCAGTCTGGAAGGCCGCCGTGAACTCTCGCTTCTCGATTCCGATGGCTTCCTCGAGCGAGAGATGGAGCCCGTCCATGATCGCCTTCTTGGCGTTGCGGAGCGCTGCCGGGCCATTGGCAAACGACGCCACCATCTTGATCGCCTTCTCGAGCACTTCACCGTCGGGATGCACCGCCGAGACGAGCCCGATCGTCAAGGCCTCCTCGGCGTCGACCATGCGCCCGCTGTAGTTGAGCTCCTTGGACTTGGTCACCCCGACCAGTCGAGTCAAACGCTGGGTTCCGCCTGCTCCGGGGATGATCCCGAGAAGGATCTCGGGTTGCCCGAACTTGGCGTTCTCTCCACAAATCCGAAAATCGGTGCTCATCGAGAGCTCGCAGCCACCACCCAGAGCGAAGCCGCTCACTGCCGCGACCGTGATCTGCGGCAGGTTCTCGATAGCGAAGATCGCTTCGTTGAGGGGATCAACCATGGGTGCCGGGTCCCGGACATCACCTTCGATCGGGAACTCGGCGATGTCGGCCCCCGCAGCAAAGAAGCGTTCGCCTCCGTAAAGCACCACGCCACGGATGTCGTCACGCTCCGAGAGGGTGTTGGCCGCCTCGAGCAGCTCGAGACCGACCTGCTTGTTGAGCGCATTCACTTTCGGGCGGTCGAGGCGGATGATGGCCACCTTGTCGGTGCCGGAATCTTCGATGTTGACGAACTCACCCATGGTCGGTCCTTTCGAGGGATGCGGCAGATGCGCAAAGGGTGGGATAGCACATCAAACTGTCTCGGTCGAAGGCACCACTCGGTGATTCTGCTTGGTCGGCCGCGACAGCCTGCCGCCTGCTCCGTCAACGAAGCTGACCGGCCGTTTCCAGATCGTGGTCGCTACCGTTCATCCCGTGGAATTGCGGCAGCAGAACATGGACCGACTCAGCGGCGGCACGTTCGATGTGCTGATCATCGGCGGAGGCATCAACGGGGCCGTCAGCGCGGCTGCACTGGCGGCACGAGGCGTGAGCGTCGCTGTGGTCGAGCAGTCGGATTTCGCCAGCTTCACGAGCCAGGAATCGTCAAACCTGATCTGGGGCGGCTTCAAATATCTCGAGAACTACGAGCTCAAGCTCGTGTGGGACCTCTGCAAGTCCCGCAACCTGATGATGAAGAGCTACCCCACTCGCATCAAGGAGATCGACTTTCTGGCCACGCTCGACCGGACCGCCCCGTTCCCCATGGCGCTGGCCGCGCTCGGATCTTTTGGTTACTGGGGCATCGGCCGCTTCGCCACGAAGGGCCCTCGGGTCTACAGCGCAAAGGCGATCGAGAAGACGGAACCTCTCGTGAATACGACCACCGCAAAAGGCGGTATCCGCTACGCCGACGCGTACTTGCCAGACAACGATGCGCGCTTCGTCTGGGACTATGTCCGAGTCGCACTCGACCATGGCGCAACGGCAGTGAACTACTGCTCGGTCCACCACGCAGAACGCCAGGGCAAAGGATGGACGGTGCGAGTCACCGACGAGATCACCGGCGATGTCCACCAAATCTCGGCGTCGGCGATCGTGAATGCGGCAGGGCCGTTCGTCGATGCGCTCAACCACGAGATCGATCTCGAGACCGAACACCGCATCGTGTACTCCAAGGGCATTCACCTGATCGTCCCGAAGCTGACCGAGACCGAACGAATCCTCGCGTTCTTCGACGACACCGGCCGGTTGTTCTACGTCATCCCAATGGCCCATCGGTCGGTGATCGGCACCACGGACACACGCACCGACAACCCGTCCGAGGGTGTGCTCGAAGAGGACCGTGATTTCCTCCTGGAGCAGATCAACGCCCGTCTTGACCTCGATCAGCCCCTGACCAAGGCCGACATCATCAGCGAGCGTTGCGGCGTTCGCCCGCTTGTTGTGAAGAACGACGGCAACGACCGCACCGACGTCGATTGGACGACCCTCTCACGCAAACACGAGATCGAAACCGACAAGGAGCAGCGAGTCATCACCATTTTCGGCGGCAAGCTGACCGACTGCCTGAACGTCGGCGATGAGATCGCAGAGGAACTCGAGCATCTCGGGATCAAGGGGGCCAAGGCTCCGGCCGGCTGGTTCGGTGAACCTGGCCAAGCCGAGCGAGAGGGATTCCTCGTCGCCGCGAAGACAGCGGGTCTCGACCGATCACCCGATGTCGAGCAGGCCGAGACGATCGCCGATGTCATCTGGCGGCGCCACGGCCGGGCCGCACAC
>CAZYLX010000075.1:6911-9385 GCA_964648595.1 uncultured Acidimicrobiaceae bacterium | reverse complement strand
GCATTCCATCATCCTGCTGGTCATGCAAACCCATGACAATTACACCGGTGTCAGCAGCTACGACAACGCCGAGCGCCTGTATCACTTTGCGTCGTGGATCGAGGGCGACTCGCTGATGGTCGATGCCGACGAGGTGTTGGCATGGGAGAAGGATCATCCGCAGCCATACGACCGTGACGCGTATCAAGGCACATATCAGGATCCGCATGGGGCCCCCGAGGAGCCGCATGTCGGTCTGATTCGTCGGCTGGCCAAGGAGGGCCTCGACTATCTCGGCCACCACGGTCCCGTCACTTCGATGGGTGTTCCTCGCGACGAGCTGCCCAAGTGGGACGACATCCAGTTCACCACTGCACAACTCGCGCGCCGCCCACAGCTCGACGACGTGGCGGTCGCCAACGAGGTCGTCATCGGACCGAATGCAGCGAAGCCACTGCACCTCGACATCCCGCTGTTCGTGTCCGACATGAGTTTCGGCGCCTTGTCGGAAGAGGCCAAGGTCTCGTTGGCCCGGGGCGCCGAGATGGCGGGAACCGGAATCTGCTCTGGTGAGGGCGGCATGTTGCCCGAGGAGCATGCGGAGAACTCTCGCTACTTCTACGAACTCGCCTCGGGCAAGTTCGGATGGTCTCTCGACAAAGTGCGCGACGTGCAGGCGTTCCACTTCAAACTGGGGCAGGGTGCGAAGACCGGAACCGGCGGCCATCTTCCCGGCCACAAGGTCACTGGCAAGATTGCCGAAGTCCGCGGTCTCCCGGAGGGTGTCGATGCGATCTCACCACCGACCTTCGCCGAGTTCGATTGCGAAGACGATTACCGGCTCCTTGCCGACGAGGTCCGGGAGGAATCCGGCGGCATCCCCATCGGTGTGAAGCTCTCCGCTCAACACATCGAGGACGACATCGACGCCGCCCTGCGCATCGGTGTTGACTACATCATCCTCGACGGTCGGGGTGGCGGGACCGGTGCTGCTCCGACCCTGTTCCGCGACCACATCTCGGTGCCAACGATCCCAGCGCTCGCCCGGGCTCGCCGCCACCTTGACGCACGCGGCCGGGGCGACGTCACCCTCGTCATCACTGGCGGGCTTCGAACCCACACCGATTTTGCAAAGGCGCTCGCGCTCGGCGCCGATGCGGTGGCCGTGTCCAATTCGGCGATGCAGGCCATCGGCTGTATCGGCATGCGGGCATGTTCGAGCAACAACTGCCCGGTTGGCATCGCAACACAACGCACGGATCTCCGTTCTCGTCTGGTCATCGACGACGCGGCCCAACGCTTGCAGCGGTTCTTCGACGCAACCGTCGAGTTGATGGGCGTCCTCGCCCGGGCCTGCGGACACACCGATCTCAGCCAGTTCTGCACTGATGATCTCACCACGTTCGACCGCGAGATGGCCCACCTGACCGGTATCGCGTACGGCGGAGTCAACCTCTGACGACGCCCGCCGAACCGTGATCCAGGTTTCGGCGAGTGCCGCCACTCAGCACTAGCGTCCGAGGCCATGCCAGACTTTCTTCGGTCCCATCTCAATGGCCCCGTCGCGTTGCGAACGTTGCTGGCCGATGCAGCCGCTAGCAAGCAGCCATTGGTGTTGCCTGGCTGCTACGACGCGCTCGGTGCCCGGTTGATCGAACAGGCCGGCTTCGACGCGGCGTACATGACTGGCTTCGGAACGGCTGCCGGTCTGCTCGGCCGCCCCGACGTCGGCCTGCTGGGGTTGGCCGAGATGGTCGACAATGCTCGACGAATCGTCAGCGCGATCGACGTCCCAGTGGTGGCCGATGCTGACACCGGCTACGGCAATCAGATCAATGTCATCCGAACGGTGCAGGAATATGAACGGTCTGGTGTGGCCGGTATCCACCTCGAGGACCAGGTGTTACCGAAGAAGTGTGGCCACATGGAGAACAAGCAGGTAATCGACGCCGATGAAATGGTCGGCAAGATCCGAGCGGCCGCATCCGCTCGGCACGACGCGAACTTCGTGCTCATCGCCCGGACAGACGCTCGAGCGCCGAACGGATTGGACGAGGCCATCGGGCGAGCCCACCGCTGTCTCGAAGCCGGCGCCGACGTGCTCTTCGTCGAGGCGCTCCAAGGGGTCGACGAGATCGAGCGTGTGGCAACGGAGTTCGCCGGTGTCCCGCTGCTCTTCAACTGGGTTGAGGGTGGCAAGACGCCCGCGCTGAACTATTCGGAGATCGCAGAACTCGGGTACGCCATGATCATCATGCCGATCGGCACGATGCTGGCTGCGACACGGGCCATGCAAGGCTTTCTCGCACAACTCAAGAGCGACGGCACACCGGCCGGCTTCGTTGATGAGCTGATGGGATTCTCCGAGTTCACCGACACGATCGGATTGTCGGAGATCACCGACCTGGAGCGGCGCTTCTCGTCCTGAACGTCGCGACTGCTCGTCCTGAACGTCGCGACTGCTCGTCCTGAACGTCGCGACTGCTCGTCCTGAA
>CAZYLX010000075.1:0-6811 GCA_964648595.1 uncultured Acidimicrobiaceae bacterium | reverse complement strand
CTCGTCCTGAACGTCGCGACTGCTCGTCCTGAACGTCGCGACTGCTCGTCCTGAAGAGAGGAGCGTGCCAAGGACTAGTTGTTCGAGTTGGTGGCTCGAGCCTGCCAGTTGATGGTTCCGACACCGTCGCCGGCTCCGGTCCCCGTCGAGATCACGATGGCCCCGCGGAGTTCGCGTCCGGGAGCAAGAGTGATCGTTCCGGTCGTCGACTCCGAGACGTTGCCGCCGGCGTCCACCACGATTGGGAGGGCATCCCAGCCACTTCCGGCACCGATATCACCGGGAAGGCCGGCAGGAGGTGTCTCGTCGACATTGTCGGCGCCGATGACATCCGAAGACGTCGACAGGTAGATGCGGGCCGAGCGGTCGGTCCAATCTCCGATGGCGTTGTTTGAGTCGGCGACAAGGCTGATCTCGAGCGGCACGTCGCAACGATTCTGATAGCGAACGATGTCGGTATAGACGACTCGGTCGCCGGTCATGCCTCGGACGGCGATGTTCTCCTGAATGAGATTGCTGCCGTCGACTTGGATCGTCTGTGACGCATCGAAGGCGACGAAAGGATCATCGCTGTCGTTGCCGGAATACGTCACCGTGTCATCGCCTGCTGCTTTGAAGAAGCAGGGGTCGGCAGCGGTGATCTCGGCCTGCATGAAGTTCTGCACGACGAGTGAGGCCATGGCGGGTGTTGCGAACACCAGGGTGGCGACGACCAGAATGGCGCCTCGGTTGGTCAACTTGCTGAGCATCAGGAACTCTTCTCCGTTGCGGAATCTTGGGTGAGGGCAGGTCGGAAGGCGATGAAAATGCAGGACGCGGCGACGACGTAGGCCAACGCTTGGCTGAGAATCCAAAGGTCGACGAGCGGCGGGTTGATCAGATGACGGACCCAGTGCATACCGATCAACACGATCGACATGGCGAGGCCGCTCGCCCAGCCCAGGACGAGCCATGGCGAGTCCCGGCGACGCCAGAGGTTCCACAGCGCAGCCGTAGCCGTGAGGCCGACCGCAAGAGCGACGGACCACGACATGAGCGGAACGAACTCGGTGGGTGTCGATTGGATGCCGAGAAACGGGATGATGCCTGCCGAGAAGCGAATGTCGACAGTCGTCCCGTTGCCGTTGGCCAGCAGGATCGACGCGGCCGTCTGTGCGCCGAAGAGCGTCAAGGCCGCCTGCAGCGCACCGAGCACCAACTGTCGGGGGTTGAGCGATCCATCCATGCCGATTCCATCGGCACCGTTGAGTGGATCTTGAGGCCCGTGATGGGCGGTTCGAACTATTCGGATGCGGCCGTTGGGCCCAGAGTGCGTTGGCTTGCGCCGCTCAGTTTCGGCCGAGCACGACGAGAGCGGCGATGGCGGCGGCGGACTTTCCGAAGCTCAGCGGGTCGGCCTTCTTTTCCCCTGGACGGTCGAGAGCAGCCAGGGGATCGATGTCGGCATCCTCGTTCATCGCGTTCACCTCGGCTCCGATCACGATGGCGATTGCCGTGAGCTGCAAGAAGATGATGATTGCGGCGATGGCTCCGAGAATGCTGTACGACGCCGGCAACGAACCGGCTGCGAACCGGAAGTAGAGGCTGAACAAGACGGCGAAAACGAGGAACATCGCTGCTCCGACGAGGGCTCCGGGGTTCTTCCATGGCGTCTTCGGATTGCGGTCCGGTCCGTAGCGATACAAGACGGTGAAGGCGAACATCATGAAGATCAACATGGTGGCGTAGCTCCCGACACTCACGACAGCGTTGAGCGCGGTCCCGAGACCGAGGGCCTCGAGGGCGGGTGGCAGGGCAGCGAAGACGAAGCCGATCAGGGCGACCGTGAGAATGCCGCCTGCGGTCAGCCCGTATGCGATGGCTCGAACCTTCGCTCCTCCTCGGCCTTCGATGGCTCCGTAGGCGAGGGCGGTCACGTTCATCAGCTTGTGGAGAGCCCCAGACGAGGCCCAGAGTGCGAGAACGATGCCGATCACGAGCGTCAGGACCCCGCTGTCCTTTGTGTCTTCCACCGCGAGCTCCACCTGCTCGTTCAGGAAGTCAGCCGACGCCGGCTCCATGTTCTCGGTGATGTCTTTGATCTGTGAGGCGATCTCTGCCGGGTCGGTGGCCAGGGAATAGACGGAGATGACGGCCACGATCGTGGGGATCAAGGCGAGCAGTCCGTAGAAGGCGATCCCGGCAGCAATCACGACCACGTTGTGGGCCTTGATCCTGGCCTGCACCTCCCTGGCCTTGGGAACGAAACCGGTGGGATTGGTGGCGTCGGTGGTCGAGGTGGTCGTCATGTTGTGTGTCGTCCTGGTTTGCTGGTTGATAGTGGGAGGCCGACCTCGGCCTCAGTCTTCTTTGTCTGGATCGACGTCGAGAATGTGTGCTCCCGTGCGGTCTCGCGCTGCTTTGCCCCGGTGATCGACCGCTACGGCCTTTGGGCGGAACCGCTTCTGAGGGAAGTTGACACGATCGATCAACACAGCGATCAAGCCGAGCACGAGCGCTGCGCCGATCAAGAGGAAGACGAAGTTTTGATCCATGGGAGTGCCGATCGTCAGAGCACGGCGTCGCCGATGGCCCGCCAAGCATCGAGGGGTACAGAGCTGCGGTCGGCTTCGAGCACTTGGATGCAGACGTGATTGGCGCCGGCATCGTGATGAGCTTTCACCCGAGCGAGAACATCATCGAGTGTGCCCCAGACAACGATGGCATCCACGACGCGGTCGTCGGCATTTGTGATCTCTTCCTCGGTGTAGCCGAGGCGCATGAGGTTGTTCGCGTAGTTCGGCAGGCCGAGATACACCGCCATGTGTTCTCGGGCGGTCTCTCGGGCGACGCTCGGATCCGTCTCCAGTACCACCATCTGCTCGGTCGCCAGGTACTTGTCCGGGCCGATCACCGTTCGGGCGATCTCGGTGTGTTCGACCGGTACGAAATATGGATGGGCACCGTCGGCCGCAGTGGCGGACAGCTCGAGCATCTTTGGTCCGAGAGCGGCAAGAAGCCGCATGGTTGGTTGTTTGGGCATCACGCCACGAAACATCGAGGCGTCCATTTGCTCGAGGTACTCACGCATCTTGGTCAGGGGTTTCGAGTAGTCGTGTTTGCGTACCCACTCCGTGAGTGTGTGATGGCTGACCCCGAGACCCAGGACGAAGCGGCCCTCGTAGGCCTCGTTCAGGGTCAGCGATGCGTTGGCAGTCGTCATCGGATCGCGGGCCCAGATTGACGCGATTCCGGTAGCGACCTGCATGTTCTGCGTGGCTTCGAGCATGATCGCGGCCGAGACGAACGGATCGCGCGAAACGGTCTCGGGGATCCAGAGCGTCGGCCAGCCAGCTTCGTCGAGCTCTGCGACCACCTCACGGACAAGGCCGGCGGGGTGGCTGTCGAGCACGCCCTGCCAGATTCCAACGGGACCAAGATCATTCATGGTGTGAAGCTAGCGGACTCGTCGCCGTCGACCCGGTCCTGAGCGGCTCACGATCAGGGACATCGATGGCTCTGGTCGATCCGCCCAGCGCTGCTTGTATTCCATGTCCATCCCGAGGTCATAGGTGTGGACGCCTTCGGCGACCAGGGCCTTGATCGTGTGATGCTGGAGGAGATGACTGATGGACAGAGCTCGGGCTGGCTCGACGAAGCTCAACTGAAGCCCTCGATACCGACCGTTTCGAATGCCTCCGAAGATGAACCCGATGTCGCGGTCACCGAGCCGGGCGATCGTCGCCCGGAAGCGGCCGGCCCGTTGAAGCCGGCTCGTCATCAGGTCGTAGAAGCGACGCATCGCCGGCGCGGTGATGCCGTCGTCGTTCAGCCCCTTCCAGCTGTGGGCCTCGATCGCGAGGCAGCGACGGTACGCGGCCGGATCATCTGATACATCGCTGAAGGTCACACCGGCGGCTTCTGCCCGTCGTTCGCCCTGGCGAATCAGTTTCCGAAATCGGGCGCTCCGAGCACCGAACCACGCGTCGTACCCAGGACCGAGGTCGGCGATCTGTCGGACGATTCCGTACGTGGCCTGCACGTCGCCGAGAACACCGAATGGCCGTGCCATGGCTGTTGCCAGTTCCCTGGACAGCGGCAGTCCTGACAGCACGCAGAACTGCCACGACTCGACGCTGGCCGCGTGCTCGGTCGCCACCTCGGCCAGATCGGGCAGATTCGGTCCGAGAAGTGGGGAGGTGAAGCCCCACATCGGCTCCAGGCCCGACAGGATCGGGATGCCTTCGCTGCTCTCAGACCGGGCCAGCAAGATGGCACCGGTTCCCGCTTCCGACCAGAGCAAGGGCGTAGCGTGTTCGGCGAATGCGGCGTGGGCCGGCAGGAACCAGTCCGGACCCGAGCACCATGGATCGATCCCTGGGGTGTCGTCGACGAGTTCCTCGATCCGTTCCGAGTCCTCGTCGAGTTCGTCGAGCGACCGCCACGCCATGGTCGAGAGTGTGGCAGCCGCTGCGGGGGGTGGGCCTGATCGTCTAGGTGAAAAAGCTCCTTGAGTCTCCCGACGAACAAGCCGAAACCATGAGCGTGACCGCTCGACCCGTTCGCCCCAGCCGCCTCGTCAACTCTGTGATCGACCGACCTGATGACTTCTCAGAACAGTGGGTGGTTCCCGAGCCGCCCATGTCGTCGGATTCGACGTCGCCGCTCCCGCCCCCTCGGAACAGGCGCGACGACTACGTTGGCCGCTTCTCGTCGGACGCCGAATCGACGGACCAGCACCTGCATCCCCGTCCGCCCCGCACGGTCACAGAAGCCGGGGTTCCTGGTGGACTGCTCGAAGACATGTTCATGCGTTGGTTGCTCGGAGCCAAGCGAGCAACGACGAGTGAGATCGGTTCCGCCTTGGCGCTTGGGCCGTCGATCGTGCAACAGATCGCCGATGACCTCCGAGACAAGGGGTACCTGGAGTACCTCGGGCTTGATGGCCGTGAGTACCGGTTCACCCTGACCGAGGCGGGTCACGCAGCAACGCTGGAGCGCATGAAGATCTCGCTCTATGCGAGCTACGCCCCCGTGTCTGTGAGCGACTACGACCGGGTCGTGAACCGGCAACGTGCGGTGTACGAAGTCGACCAGGCCCGGGTGAGCGAGCTCTTCTCGGACATGATCGTGCCGGCGGCGCTGATCGACAAGATTGGATTTGCGCTTCTCAACGATGGAGCCATGTTCCTCTACGGGCCGCCCGGGACCGGTAAGACCAGCATCGCCGAACGGATGCGTGGCGTGTTCAGCGATCCGATCCTCGTACCGCACTGCATCGAAGCCGACGGGCAGATCGTCATGGTGTTCGACCCCGTCGTGCACCGTCCGATCGAACCGCAACCAGCGGCTCTGGACCCGCGGTGGGTGCTTTGTGAACGGCCTCTGGTGATCGTCGGCGGTGAGCTCAGCCTGGAGATGCTCGATCTGAGTTACGAGTCGGTGGCTGGGGTCTACACCGCACCGATCCAGCTGCTGGCCAACAACGGCATCCTGGTGATCGACGACTTCGGCCGCCAAGCGATCACGCCCGACGAGATTCTCAACCGTTGGATCGTGCCGCTCTCACGCAATGTCGACTATCTCAAGCTCAACAACGGTGCGAAGTTCACCGTGCCGTTCGCGGTGAAGCTCGTGGTGTCGAGCAACTTCGAACCGAGCCGTTTGGGCGACGACGCGTTTCTGCGTCGCCTTCGCAACAAGGTGTTCGTCGGTGCGTGTACACCAGAAGCGTTTGACGGGATCCTCGCCAGTGCGGCGTCGTCGATGGGTGTCGAGCTGGCTGCGGACACTGCCGACTACCTGCGGGCAGTCGCAATCTCCAACATCGGTGAGCTGCGGCCGTACGTCGCCGTCGACTTCTGTGACCTTCAGCGGGGCATTGCTCGCTATCGAGGCACGCACTGCCGACTCGACCCGAGGGCGGTCGATGAGGTGGCCGAGATCTACTTCGGCGACCCAGAAGCACTCTCCAGCTCCTGGTAGCCGACCCCCCCCAGGACGTTCAGGAGAGATCAGCGGGGTCGTCGAGGTGAGCGAGGAGATCAGGTCTGCTGGCCAGCAGCAGCCCGAGGACGATGATGGCTGCGCCTGCCGACGACACCACGAGGCGTGGGCTCAACGCATCTGACAGGCTCGTCTGGATCAGCGCACCGATCGGGTAGGACGCAGTGAAGGTCATGATCCGGAGGGCCATCACCCGTCCTCGGATCCGGTCAGCGACGATCGACTGCACTGCCGTGTTGCTGGTCGCAACGACGGACATGAAGCACGTGCCGGCGGCCAGCAGCCCGATCGATCCCTGGATCGGTCCGGTGGACGTGCCGAAGATCAAGATGGCTACGCCGTAGAGCGGAAGGGCGAGCCGGATGATCTTGCCTCGCTGGAGGTCGCCGAACATGCCGCTCACCACAGGAGCGCCGAGGATGGCTCCCAAACCCAACAGCGCACTGAGGATTCCGAGCCCGACGGGGCCGAGGTCATACACCTGCTGAGCGAACACCACGACGAACGTCACGACCGGGAACCCGAGGAAGGCGACGATCGCCGCGATGCCGATCCCCATCAGGATTCCCGGCTGGCCCCTGGCGTATCGGACCGCCTCTGTGAATCCGGCAGCGATCGGGCGACGCACTCGTAGCTGGTTCGTGTCGCCGGGGTTGATGAAGAGCAATGCGATGACCACGGCAGAGAAGCTCATGGCATTGGCGAAGAATGCTGAGCTGGGCCCGGCGACGGCGATGAATGCGCCCCCGGCCGCCGGGCCGATGGCCCGGGCCGTGTTGAACTGGAGGCTGTTCATCGTGATGGCCGACGGGAGGTCTTCGATGGG
>CAZYLX010000074.1:0-9574 GCA_964648595.1 uncultured Acidimicrobiaceae bacterium | reverse complement strand
GTCGGATCAGATACGGGGTGCCGGTCATGAGATGTTCAGTTCCCCGGTCGATGCCGGCGGCGTGAACCTCTATGAGCGCTTCGTCGGCTTCGGGAGTCGGACGCTCGATCGTGTCGAGGTGCAAGACCTCGCTGTTGCCGTAGCGGGCCTGGGTCACCGCTCGCATCTGGGCTGAGATCGGCGGGGTCTCGGCTCGGTCGGTCTTGGTTGCTGTTGTCATCTTCACGGGATTCTCCTCAAGGACTTCGTACTTTGTACGACTAGGTGGTGTACCATAATCGTACTTTGTACGATACGCAACCGGGAATCACGAGGAGCGACCAATGTCACCCAAAGAGGCAAGCGCTGACAACTACAAGGCTCGGGGTCCACTCACCGCCGGACGAGTCATCGACGGAGCAGTTGCCTTGGCCGACGAGATCGGCATCGATGGCTTCACGATCCGCCGACTCGCCGATGCCATCGACATCAAGCCGATGACGATCTATCACCACCTCCCAAACAAGGAGGCGATCATCGACGGCATGGTCGACAGCGTCTTCAACGAGATTGACCTTCCGCCCACCGGCCTCGATTGGCGATCGGCGATGCAAGTCCGTTCCCGTTCGATGCGGCAAGTCTTGGCGCAGCATTCATGGGCATCACCGCTGATGGAGGCTCGAACGTCACCCGGCCCGGCAACACTGCGCCATCACGACGCAGTACTCGGTTGCTTTCGCGAAGCCGGCTTCTCGCTCGAACTAACCGGTCATGCCTATGCCGTCATCGACGCATTTCTCTATGGCTTCGCCCTCCAGGAGGCGACCCTTCCAGCCACAGGCGGCCACGAGATGACTGAGCTCGCAACCTCCATGACCGACCAGATGCCAGCCGATGCCTTCCCGCATCTGGTGGAGTTCACCATGGGGCACGTCCTCCAACCCGGCTACGACTTCGGCGACGAGTTCGAGTTCGGCCTCGACCTCGTCCTCGATGGCCTGGAGCGAAACGCCAAGACCGGCACACCAGACACCGCCCAGGGCTGAGAGGGCCGAACATCCGACGAACAGTTCGGTCTCCTAGCTGGCGGTAGCGCCGCCGGCCGAATCCGATCGGCTCATCCACGCCCGTTCGATGCGACGCAGCAGAGCGGGGTAGACGATGTAGTGACGGAACGGAGCAATGAGCGTCATGTACGTCCCGCCGAAACGGCCGCGGGGCTTCACGTAGACACCCATCTGGCCTCGATAACGACCGCCAGTGTTGGCAACCCACCCCAGGTGAAGGATCGCATGAACGGTGCTGTTCGAGAGCTCGAGCGCCCACTCGGTATCGGTGAGGTAGACCGGTCGAAACGGCATGCGACCGGAAGTCTCCCTCGTCTCGGTCGCGAGGTCCGGCGGAAGGCGGTCTCGCAGAGACAGCTGGTCGCCTCCGGGAATCGGCATGCTGTTGACCTCTTCGTCCCATCCGAAACGGTCGCCGAGCCAGCTCCGAGCGGAGAACAGCAATCGAGACGGTGTCGATCCCTTGTCAGCACCAGGATCGAGGTCGGCAAAGATCGCCCTGAGGTCAGCGAACTCCTCGAGCTCACCCTCGGCCGGCAGCGCCCATGCGTCGATGAGGTCGAAGTCCGAGGCGATCTCGGCGATACGCCAGGGCAGACGCGAGTGCTCGACCGGATCCAGCCGACCCACATCCATTTCGCTCAGGACGCCGGTTCGAGCACGACCACTGGGATCTCTCGTTCGGTCTTGGTTTGGTAGTCGGCATAGTTCTTGTACTTGGCCGTGACGGTGTCCCAAATGGAGGCTCGTTCGTCACCGGTGGTAATCCGGGCCACCATCTTCGAGGTTCCGTCGGCCGTTCGCACGGTGACTGACGGGTTCTCGCGAAGGTTGAGAAACCAGGCAGGGTGGCCGTCGTTGCCGCCAGCGGACGCGATGATCGCCATGCGATCGCCGTCTTGCCAGGGTGCGGTGAGCATGGTGGATCGGGCAGCGCCGCTCTTGCGGCCCGTCGTCGTCAACTCGAGCACCGGCATCTTGCCGGCGGTCCATCCGAGCTTGCCACCGCTGACGGTCATCATCGTGCGATGGATGCAGTTCATGGTCTTCAGCGCGAAGTCGGATGGCATAGGGTCGAAACTAGCCGAGCACGATTCACCGCGTTCGCTCTCTGCGGCTTTGCTTGCGCCGAATGGTCATGAGAGCATCAGCGGCCCCGGTGTGACCATCGCTCAGGAGAACCAACCATGACCGAAACCGCGAATACACAGATGCCGTGGCGAGGTAACGAGTATCGCAGTCCTGAGCAGGAACAGGCCGAGACCGGCGCAAGGGTTCCCGAGGCCAGCGAGCTTGCTCTCGCGGACATCAACCCGCTCAATGCCCATCTCTTCAGCGAGAATCGGTGGCAAGGCCACTTCGAGCGGTTGCGCAAGGAAGACCCTGTCCATTTCAACGAGATTCCCTCCGCCGGGCGGTATTGGTCGATCACGAAGCACGCCGATGTCCGCGAGGTCGACGGTGATTGGAAGACCTTCTCCTCGGCCAGCGGCATCACGCTCGGCCCACCCGTGGTCGACCAGCCCGAGGATGGAGCTGTGACGATGAGTTCGTTCATCTCGATGGATCCACCTCGCCACGGCGAACAACGCAGCACGGTGCGATCGGTCGCCGCCCCAAAGAACCTGCGCAACCTCGAGCCGCTCATTCGGGAACGCACGATTTCGGTTCTCGATTCCCTACCGGAAGGCGAAACCTTCGACTGGGTCGACACCGTGTCCATCGAGTTGACAACGATGATGCTGGCGACCCTTTTCGACTTCCCCTTCGAGGACCGCCGCAAGCTCACCCGGTGGTCCGACATCGTCTTCGCCATCCCTGAGCCGGGTGGCCTCGTCGAGACACAGGAACAGAAGCGCGACGAGTTGATCGAGTGCGTTCACTATTTCGAGAAGCTCTGGGAACTACGCCGCACCAACCCCGGCGACGATCTTGTGTCCATGCTCGTGCACGGAGATGCCACCAAGGACATGCCGACCATGGCGCACCTGGGCAACCTGCTGTTGCTCATCGTCGGCGGTAACGACACCACCCGCAACACAATGTCGGGCAGCGTGTACGGGCTGAACAAGTTCCCCGACCAGTACGACAAGCTGATCGCCGACCCGGATCTCGTTCCTTCGATGGTGCCCGAGATCATCCGCTGGCAGACGCCGCTCCCCTACATGAGGCGGACGGCCAACAACGACACAGAACTCGGCGGCAAGCAGATCCTCAAGAACGACCAAATACTGATGTGGTACCTGTCGGCCAACCGCGACGAGGACGTGTTCGACAACGCAGAAGACATCGACATCGAACGCCACAACGCCGATCGACACCTCTCGTTCGGTTACGGGATTCACTTCTGCATGGGCAGCCGTCTCGCCGAGCTCCAATTGCGGATTCTCTGGGAAGAGGTCCTCCAACGGTTCGAACGAATCACCGTCCAAGACGAACCCAACCGCACGTTCTCGTCGTTCGTGAAGGGCTACACCGACCTGCCGGTTCAACTCACCCGCAAGTAACACCCCGTTCTGTCCAGAATCGCTCTCATTTCTGAGCGCTATCCGTGACAGAACGCCGGAAGCCTGGGTCAGGGTTCTGATTGTTGGAGCGTTGTCTCGTTCGCGATGGGTTGCCCTGAGCCCCTGGGGTGTATGCCGATCTCGACCCGTTCGGCCTCGAAGGTCAGCCGGTCCCGGTTCGCAGACAACCATCTGACGTAACGCTCGGTGAGCCATGGTGCGCTCAACCCGTGGGCGAACACGCTGAGCACCACCGTCGCGGTCGCAACGTCCACGATTCGTTGGGTACCGGCCAGGCCCGATTCGTCGACGATCGTCAAAGTGAACACAATCGTCGCGAGACCGCGCGGGCCGAACCAACCAGCGAACGCCACCGTCTGCCATTTCGCTCCGCTTCCCAGCATCGAGATGGCAACCGGCAACATCCGAACCAACGTCAAGCTGACAACCGCGTATCCGATGACCTCCACATCGACGCCGTCAAGAGTCAGATCGAGCATCGCTGCACCAAACAACAGAAACGTCACAGCGCTGAACAGCTGACCAAGGTTCTCGGTCAGCTCCGTCGTCTGGCGCGCCGTCGCACCGAGCAGCCTCCCGTAGAAGAAACCGGCGACGAACGATCCGATGAAGCCGCTCCCGCCGAGCTCGGCCGTCGCCGCATAGGCGGCCGCGGTGGCAACCAAGGGCACGATCTGACCCCAATGCTCCTCGATCCAGCCCCGCTGGATCGAAGCCTTCGACAGCAAGGAAACAATCAAGGCCACGACCACTCCGACAGACACCGCGATCAAGATTTCCCCGACCAGATCAACCAGCAGCTGACCGTTGAAAGTCGGTGCTTCTTCCAGCTCCGCGAACGTGATCGCGGCGAAGAGCAACGGAACGCACACTCCATCGTTCAGGCCACTCTCCACGTTGAGCCCTTGGCGAACCACCGACGGAAGGCGAGCGTCAGAGACGACCGTCTGGCCAAGTGCGGCATCGGTCGGAGCAAGCAACACGGCGAGCGCTGCTGCCTCAAAAAACAGCAGTTCAGGAAAGAACACCAACGCCAGCACCGTGCCCAGGGCGATGGTGAGCGGGAGGGCCAGCCCGAGCAGACGGGTCGGCATGCCGGCCTCGCTCTCGAGACGGCGAGTGTCCAGCGCGGCGGCATCTGAGAACAGCATCAAGGCGAGCGTCAACTCGGCCAAGAGGCGGAGCTCACTAGAGCCAACTTCCACCTCGAGCAGATCAAGCACTCGTGGGCCTATGACGAAGCCCCCGGCCACAACCACCATCGGAGCCGAGAGCCAAGTCCCAGCGAGACGCTGCGACACCAACGCATAGGAGAGCAGCACTCCACCGATCAGAACAACATCGAGGCCAGTCACGATCGGAGGGGGCTGCGAACACCCGTCGGCTGCTCTGGGAGCGAACGCTGCGCTCCGAATGTGTCAAGGGCGAGCACGTTGTGTCTCCAGGTCCGAGGGCCGATTCGGTGAACAGTGATTCGGTGAACAGTACAGCGAAGGAGCGTCAGCGTTCAGCGGTCGCTACGCCATTCGGATTCGCCAGGGATCAACTGGATGCGGAACGCGACCCAACCAATCGCGGCCCAGGCCCCAATCGCGCCTCGTGCCGATTCCGCGTAGCGGGATGCGGCGATGGGGCGGGACGATTGACTCCGCACATCGGATGCCATCCCTATCATGAGGTGTCCGTACCCGAACGAGAGGATCGACGATGCCGAGACGAATTGGACGCCGAGGAGCAGGGCCTGTGCGCCGACCCGTGGTTGCTGCCGCAGCCACCGGTGCGGTGGTTGCCGGCGCCGCCGGCGGCGGACGACGCGGTGCCCCCGCAGCGGGCAACCGATACCAGATGCGGCAACGAATGTTCGCCATCGGTGACGACTTCAACATTGTCGACGATCAAGGCCAACGGGCGTTCAAGGTCGACGGCAAGGCGCTTCGAGTCCGAACGACGCTGAAGTTCGAAGACGCCAACGGTCGAGAGCTCTACAAGATCCAGGAGAAGGTCGCCCGAGTCCGCGACTCGATGACAATCGAGCGAAGCGACGGCGGAACGGCGGCCAAGGTACACAATGCACTGATCACGCCGCTTCGCGACCGGTGGACCATCGACATCCCCGACGGCGCCGACATGAAGACGCAGGGCAACATCGTGCAACACGAGTACCGCATCGAACAGAATGGCGGCACGGTTGCATCGGTATCGAAGAAGTGGTTCCGGGTGAGCGACTCCTACGGGGTCGAGATCGGACCGGGCCAGGACGACGCCCTCATCCTCGCCATCAGCGTTGTCATCGACATGATGGCTCACCAGGGCCGCTGAGCCACTCCTCCACTCACCCTCCAGAAGGAACCAACTCCATGGAATTCATCGACATCGGCCCCCTGCAACTCCTCGTCATCGGGTTCGGCCCCGAAGCCGAGTTCGAAGGGCTCGTGCTCGACGAGCTCGAACGTCTGACCGCACACGGCCTCATCAGGGTCATCGATCTCCGATTCGTCTCCAAGGGCAACGACGGATCTCTCGCCGCTATCGAGCTCAGCGGACTGGACGATCAGGAAGCCGCCGAGTTCGGAGCGGTGATCGACCGTTTGATCGGCATCGAAACCGCGACAGCCGGCGAGCCGACTGCGGTCGTCGACGTCGCCGACCGTTCGTTCGGGCTCGGCCCCGAGGAGCTGACCGCGCTCGCAGATGATCTACGACCAGGCGAATCGGTCGGTCTGTTGTTGTTCGAACACACGTGGGCGTCGGAACTGAAAGCAGCAGTCCGGACCACGGGCGGATTCCCCATCGCACAAGGCTTCTTGACACCCGAGGCGCTGATGATGGTCGGCGAAGAGGTCCGGGCCATCGCAGAAGCTGAAGCGACCATCGAGCTCGCAGACGCCATCTCCGGAGCGGCCATGCTGGACGCAATGGTCGCGGTCGCCGTCGCCGATGACATCAAGACTGCGGCTGCGATCGAAGCGGTCCAGGCCCTGATCGTGTCCGGGCTGATCGCCGATGCCGCGGCGACAGATGCACTCGAAGCCCTCGTCGCAGCCGAACTGATCGAGATGGCAGCGATCGAAGCTGCCGGCGAGGTAGTCGACGCCGCAGCGCTCGAGACCGAGGCAGCACTCGCAGCTCTGCCGCAATCAGACACCGCCTGAACTGAACGTCGATTCCACCGGTGCGACGGTGTTGGCCACATTCGACGCCTTGGGCGCTGCGGCTCCCGAGGAGCAACTTGGTCAGCTCGTCGTGTTGAGCCTCCTGGTCGGCGTATCCATGTTGGTTCGACGATCCCGATGGCGACAAGCCCGACGATGATGCGACGGACGACGAACGGCACTAGCAGGAGATCTCGTCGACGACCTCGATCCTCGACGAACCGACCGAGACCATCTCGACCTTGTCACCGTTGCAAGGGTCGACGAGGACGTAGAGGTCGGCATTGCCGCCGAGGTACAGGCGTTGGCGGACCGGTAGAGCGCCGTCGACGTCGGTGACGATGACCGGTTGTGCCTTGAAGCCCATGAACTTGGTCACGAGCCCGCCCTCCGCACCTTTCTCGCCGAACTCCGGACCTCTGGTGAGGACCTCGACGCCGAGAGCCGAGGTGAACACGAACACGATCGCGATCGCAGCGAAGGCGGCTCGACGGGGCCGCATGAAATCGATGCGAAGCACGCTTGGAATCTCCGGGGTGAGGCCGAGGGTGGCGGCCAGGAGCGACATTGCGACGATCGGCCCGATCACGAGCATCAGAACGATGTCGGCCCAGATGGAGAGCACGGCAGCGACGAAGAACCAGACCGCACCGGGACAGCACCGGCGAAGGTCCGGTGATCGTCGAGCCAGCGAGATCCGCGCTCACCCACGGCCGAATCGGCTGCATCGAGCCAGCTCCGGATGTAGAGAAAAGGCCCGAACACCGCGATGAGGAAGGAGATGCTGGCCAGCGCATCGACCACTCGTGAGGTCGGATCGATCCCGATGTCGACGGGACGCACCCCGATGTGTCCCAGATACTTCCTCCAGAGCAATGACAGAACCGAAGCGAGCGCTCCGGCCACAGGGACCAAACCGAGCGCGACCGCGACCAGCCGTGATCGGCGCTCGCTTGTGGTGACCTCGAGGTCGGATGCGACGTCTCGGAGCACGGTCGCGGTTGCGGGGCCTGGGAGCCACATCCCGCCTGCGTGGACTGCCTCCACGGCGTTGGCGAATTCCTCAGGTTCAGCATCAACGTCGACAAACCCAACGGCGCCGGCATTGATAGCTCGGGCGACCTCGTCGTGGCGGGGCGGTGCGGTGGTGAGAGCGAGGATGCGGAGCTCGGGGAGTTCGGCGATCGTCGAGGCGATGTGGCGATAGGCAGCACCCTCGGGGAAGTTGACATCGACGATCACGACGTCGGCGCCGTCTGCCAGTTCTTCCAATGACTGGGCGCGGCGAGCGAAGTGGACCACCTCGATCTCGTCGTCGGATCCGAAGCCGAAGTCTTCGAGCCTGACCGGCCGGTGAGCAATAATGAGAACATGGATCGTCATGCGGTCGCACCATCTGCCATGGAGGCACGCAAATCGCTGGCCATCATTTCCATTCCTGCATGCTCGCACCACATCGTGTTTGGCGCACAAAGAATGTCTGTGGCGATTCTGGATTGCGGGACGACTACGAACTGAACAGGACATGGCAACTCCGCTGCCTGCTCGGCGGAGTAAAATGGGAGTCGATCGATGCAACTCGTACAAGGAGAAGGCCGATGAACGTCAAAATTCCGATCGGGATCGTGCTCGTGATGGCAGCGGTGCTGGGCTACTTGCTGGGCACCGAGGCCGGCCGGCAGCAGCGCGACGGCCTGCTCAGCAGGATTCGGCGCGAGGAAGCGATCGATGATGTGGTTGAGGCCGTTGAAGAAGCCGTCACCGAGGCGGCTGCAACCGAGACTGTTTCGACTGAAGACTGATCGTCCGAACCGACCTGTCAGTGCCGGCTTCTCCTGGTTCGACGCGACAAGAGTCGAGGCCGTCTTCAACAGCAACTCGCTCGAAACGATCAAGACCAAGGGCTCTGCCGGAGCCCTCCGACTATGGTCCGATTTGGACGACGTTCGAGCCCTGGTTCGACAAGAGGCGACCTCATGACCTCGAATAGTCTCGAAAGCCGGGGGAACGATGGACCTTGATCGCGACGAGACCGACCACGGTGACCAGCAGGCCTCTACGACGGCCGGGCTGCCAGAGCGCGCCGTCCGTCGGCACCACCGGGTCCGATCGGCCCAGGCCGCCGCTATCGCCGGCATCGCCTATTCGATTCTGAGCGTGCTCGCACTTGTGCGACTGTCGCGCTTCCCCAACCTGAGCCTCAGCGACGAGGAACTCACCGCATGGTTCGACGCTGACACGAATCAGGCGTCGTTGATCGGAGCGCTCGGCGCGGCGTCGGTCTCCGCTATCGCGTTCTTGTGGTTCGTTGCCGTGATCCGGCGGCGTGTCGGCGATCGCGAGGACCAGTTCTTCGCGACCGTCTTCCTCGGGTCGGGCGTGGCCTACGTCGTCATCTGGCTCGTTGGCGCAGCGTCCTATGCAGCCCCAGCTGTCGCTTTGACGACGCTCGATGCTGCCGCAGTCACCCCGGCCTCGGCATCACTCGCTGGAGGAATGGGCGCAACCCTGATCCTGGTTGTCGCGCCCCGTCTTCAGGCGGTGTTCGTTTTCTCGACGTCGACGGTGATTCTGCGCAGCGGGGTGTTGCCGACCTGGCTCGCAGTCGCCGGTTACGCCTGCGGAGTGGTGCTTTTCGTTGTGCCATTGGTGACCCAACCAATCGGACTTCTCTTTCCTGCCTGGGTCCTGATCGTGAGCCTGGTCATGCTCATCATCAGGCCGACCAACCTCATGATCGCCGCGCCTACCGACGTCGAAGCAACAGACGAAGCACCTGCCCAGTGAAAGCGGGAGACTGTTCTGTCCAGGATCCGTCTCACTTCTGACCGTTATCCGGGCCAGAACG
>CAZYLX010000073.1:0-9615 GCA_964648595.1 uncultured Acidimicrobiaceae bacterium | reverse complement strand
CGGCGGCTTCGAAGGTTCCTTGGCTCCGGCCGACGCGTCGGTTCCTGTCCGGACGGTCGTCTTCCGATGCGATGCTCTTGCTGGTCGTCGAGCTGCTGCGCTCATCGTCCACTCCCGGCCAACTCAGCATCGAGGCGTCGCTCGATCCCGCGGAGACGGGCGCTCGCTGCCCGGCGGTTCGCTTCGGTTTCGACGGCCGAAGCCGTGCGGGCGAGAGGACGGATCATGGCGTAGTCCGCAGGTGTCGGAGCGACGGGCAGTCCGGGTGGCGCCGAAACCTCGGTCCGGGCCCGGAACGCCCGCTTCACGATGCGATCCTCACCGGAGTGATACGTGAGCACCAACCCTCGCCCACCAGGAGCGAGGCGATCAATGGCAGCATCAAGGGCAGGAAGCAGCATCGTCAGCTCTTCGTTGATCTCGATTCGGAGCGCTTGGAACGTCCGCTTGGCCGGGTGACCACCACGGCGCCTGGCTGCGGCGGGGATGGCATTGACCACGACCTCGGCGAGTTGGGTCGTCGTCTCGATCGGCCTGGCGGCGACGATGGCCTTGGCGATGCGAGAACTGAACCGCTCGTCGGCGTTTCTCCGGAGCGCAGACGCAATCTCTCGCTCCGATGCCTCATTCACGAAGTCGGCAGCTGTCCGCGGACCATCGGGATCCATGCGCATGTCCAGCGGGCCGTCGTTGCGGAAGCTGAAACCGCGATCGTCCCAGTCGAGTTGAGGCGAACTCACACCGAGGTCGAAGAGGAATCCTGCGAGTTCGTCGACTTCGAGATCGTCGAGGACCGTGTCGAGTTGGTCGAAGCGAGCCCGAACAGCACGGGCCCGCGATCCGTAAGGTGCGAGTCGTTCATCCGCCGCTGCGAGGGCTTGCGGATCACGGTCGAGCCCGACCACGTCGAGGTGGTCCCACGCGTCGAGCAGTGCACTCGCATGACCGGCGCCACCCAGGGTGGCATCGAGGACCGTCCCTGATGGAGCAGCGCCCATTGCCTGGACGATTTCACTGAGCATGACCGGTCGGTGATCGAATGACCGATCGGCTGCGGAGTCACTCTCGTGATCTGATGACGAAGACTCGGGCACGTCAGCGTGACGACGCGGAAGATCAGCCATTGCGTTGACGGCGAGAAACAGGATCTCGATCCGGTCATCGGTAACCCCCCGGGAAGCGGGCGCACGTCGGGATTTGTCCCCCGAGACGTACTAGACGGGTAACGGGCGGAGTTGTGGGGCAGAAGTACCCTTCTCCGCTGCCCGAGAGGCAACCGATGATCGATTCGTGTGGTCGTGTGTTCGCCCGTTCTCCTTCCCGTCGTTCCTGATCAGATGCCGAGTCGGCGAACCGTCTCGTTGAATTCGATGTCGTCTTCTTCGCTTTGCTCCGACTCGAAACGCTCGAGCGGCCAAATCTCCGCACGGTCGTAGCGACCCGAGACGATCACTTTCGATTCGAAGCCAAGTGTGTCGAGCAGCTCTTTGGAGAGGGTGATTCGCCCTGCTCCATCGACCTTCACTTCCTGCACTCGCCCCATCAGCCGACGAAACACACCGGCCGAAATGCTTCCGCTGTCGAGTTCTGTCTTCCAGCTCTCGGCAACTTCTTTGAAACCCTCCGAGCTCCACAAACCAACGCATCCATCGAGTTGGGTGACGTATCCCCGCTCGGCGACATAGGACCGGAACGGTGCCGGGAGCACCACTCGCCCTTTGTTGTCGAGCGAATGCTCGTACTGACCAACAAACACATAAACCCCTTGGAAGCGAAGCCTTCCGGCTTCGGGGGCAAGCCACCCTGGATGGGTGTTTGCCCCTCTTCGACCCACCGTATGACACTTCCCCCCACAACACAAGGGTTTTGCCTGACATTGCGCGGTTTTTCTGCCACAAGGAGTGAACATATGTTCGATTGGGCGCAGCGCGTTGCGCTGGCCACGGCCTTTACGACGCGCTGACCAGGGCCTTTGGCGCTTCCGAGTGGCTTGGTGCCCAAGAACCAGACGACCCAGGCTCAGGAGCGGGACGGCTATCGAGCCGTACCATCGAGACCATGGGTGCTCCTGGTTGGTCGATCGAACGCACGAGCGGCAGCGCCGGAGCGTTCCACGACCGCCCTCCCCCTGCCCCACTTCGACCCACGGTGTGGATCCATCGGGTGGATCGACCTGCCCTTGTGCTCGGATCGACACAACGAGCACCGCTCATCGACGACCGTCTTGCCTCGGAGGATGGTGTCGAGGTGTGTCAGCGGCGCAGCGGCGGTGGGCTGGTCTTCCTCGATCCTGACACGTCGTTGTGGATCGACGTCATCATTCCCCGCGGCCACGAACTGTGGAACGACGACGTCGGATTGGCCTTCGACTGGGTCGGCCAAGCCTGGGCCGCTGCGCTGCGTCAAGCAACGCTGCGCCAAACAGAACCAACTGGGCGGACTGCCGTCAGCGACGAACCTGCTGAAGCCGATGCCTCCGAGCATGGCGTGCGCGTCCACCACGGGGCCCTCCTGCGACCCGACTGGGGGCGCGTGATCTGTTTCGCCGGCCTCGGACCGGGCGAAGTCACCGTCAACGACAGAAAGGTCGTCGGACTGTCGCAGCGACGGACCAGAGAGGCGGCCCGCTTCCAAGGGCTCGCAGTGACCTCATTGGCGAGCGAACAGATTCGACGATTCGTCTCCCCCGGCGCACTCCCACCAGACCTCGATGCGGCCTTGGACGAGCTCGCGGTCGGAATACCGCTCGATCTCGAGCAACTCGCATCCCTGTTCATCGCTTCACTCCCGACAGCCTGAGATGAGCGAAGCGCCGTGAGATGAGCGAAGCGCCGTGAGATGAGCGAAGCGCCGTGAGATGAGCGAAGCGCCGTCCACCCCCACGCATCGGCAATTCACGTCACGGCTCGCCGCCGCGTTGTATCTTTCCCCGCATGTCTCGAGCGCTTGTGCTGAACGCGACCTTCGAACCCATCGGTGTCGTGTCGGCTCGACGGGCCCTCGTACTCACGCTTGCCGGCAAGGTCGACGTCCTGGCTGACTCCGAGCAGGTGATCCGTAGCGAGTCGCTCGAGGTGGCATTCCCATCCGTCGTTCGGTTGCGCTACTTCGTTCGTGTGCCCTACCAGCGGACTGTCCCCCTGAACCGTCGGGCCATTTTCACTCGCGACCAATTCAGCTGCCAGTACTGCGGTCGACCAGCGGAGAGCATCGACCACGTCCACCCCCGATCACGTGGCGGGCAGCACGAGTGGGACAACGTCGTTGCGTCGTGCCGCCGCTGCAACACGACGAAGGGCGATCGTTTGCTGACCGAATGCAGCCACCGTTTGAGGTCCAAGCCTGCAGCGCCGGCTGGCCACAGCTGGATCCGCGTTGCGGCCGGCACCGTCCCGGAGGCATGGGCCGAGTACCTCCCGGTCGCAGCCTGAGCTGCGCCCGCAACGCCGTCGCCCCAACCGTGTTGCGTTTGGGTCGCTTGGCGCCCCAAACGCGACGCGAAAGCGATGGCAGCCAATCTTGATCCACCGAGTCGCTCAACTTGACCGCGCGGTCTAGTCTGTCGAAATGCAGCCGACCTACACCGCTGAAGCCAACACGTACCGCGAGAAGATCCAGGCCTTCCTCGCCGAGCATCTGCCGTCGAACTGGAAGGGCATTGGTGCCCTCGAAGCCGATGCCGCCTACGAGTTCAGCAAGGAATGGCGCGACATCTTGCGCGACAACAAGCTGCTCGCTGCTTCCTGGCCAGTCGAGTACGGCGGGGCAGGCCTCTCCGAGCTCGAGGGCGTCATCATGGCCGAGGAGTTCGCTCGGGCTGGTGTCCCGACCGGCACCGCCAACGACGTCTTTGGCATCCAGATGGTCGGCAACACGATCATTCAGTGGGGCACCGAAGAGCAGAAGAACCACTTCCTCCCCCGCATCATCTCTGGCGAGGATCTCTGGTGCCAGGGCTATTCCGAGCCGAATGCCGGATCTGACCTAGCGAACATCGGCTGCAAGGCCGAGCTCGACGGTGACGAGTGGGTCATCAACGGCCAGAAGATCTGGACCTCCGCCGGCCATCTCGCCGACTGGATCTTCGTCCTCACTCGCACCGACGCCGATGCGGCCAAACATCGCGGCATCAGCTTCTTGCTCGTGCCGATGGATCAACCGGGTGTCGAGGTTCGACCGATCAAAATGATCAGCGGCGAAGCAGAGTTCAACGAAGTTTTCTTCTCCGATGCCAAGGCTCCCAAGGAGAACGTGATCGGCGAGGTGAACGGTGGCTGGGCTGTCGCCATGACCCTGCTCTCCTACGAGCGAGGCGAAGCCGCCGCCACGACACCCGTCGCGTTCAAGACAGAGATCGACCGACTCCTGCAATTGGCAAAGGAGCGCGGGAAGGCTGACGATCCCGTCATCCGACAACGACTCGCCTGGTGCTACTCGAAGGTCGAGGTGATGCGCTTCCTCGGAATGCGAACCCTCACCAAGTTCCTCGCCGGCGAACACCCTGGCCCGGACGCATCGATCTTCAAGCTCTATTGGAGCGAGTACCACCAGGTGTCGACCGAACTCGCCGTCGACATTCTCGGCGCCGACGCAATGCACTTCGTCGGCAAGCTGCCGGCCAGCGCGTTTTCCACCGACGCCAATGGCGCTCCCAATGATTCGGGCAGCTGGCTCGGAACGTTCCTGAACGCACGTGCCGGCACGATCTACGCCGGCACGAGCCAGGTGCAGCGCAACATCATCGGCGAGATGGTGCTCGGCTTACCCAAGGAACCCAAGGCCGATCGCGGCCCCTGGAAAGACATCCCCAGGTGACGCCGGGTGGGGGCACATGTACTGCCCCCGCACCGTTTCGGGGCAACAACGCGTGATCACGCCGGCGATGGCGGCGGCAGTAGCTGTTCGACCTCGCTTGTGGTCGACTGCGATTCGCGCTGCGTTCGAGTTGGCTCCGCGGGGTTGGTGGAAGCATCGACCACACCTGCCGCTACCCGATCCGGAATGGACGAACTTCCGCATCGTCACCGCCTACGGCGGCGACGGTTCACAATCCATGCGGACCGAAGACCTCGTTGCGTGGCTCGACTGGAAGCGCGCCAGCTGAACTCGATCATGAACAGCGGTGGAATCTGGCGACTGCGGCGGCACCGACCAGCGGGCCCTCATCGCCACATCCAACGGGTGTGAGCCGAACACCTCGGCTGTGGTCGAGCTGACAGACCCGGTTCATCTCGATTTGTGCCGCGTCGAAGAACGGGGCCCCGAAACCCAGGGCAACGGAACCACCAACGAGGCAACGCTCGAGATCGAGCAGATTGACGACCGAGCCGACCGCTCGACCAACCAAGCGGCCCGTCCGCTCGATCTCTGCAGCGTCAGCCTCGCGAGCGTCGTTCCCTGTTCGAAATGCGATCCCAGTGCCGGAAGCTTCACCCTCGAGCACCCCTTGCACATGCCCTGGGAGCGTCTGCCCATCGGGTTCGACGATGACGTGGCCGATGTGACCGGCATTTCCGTTGGCGCCGGCCAGCAGCCGGCCGTCCACCACGATGCCTCCCCCGACGCCGGTCGATACGACCATTGCGAGGTAGTTCGAACAGCCAACAGCGGCACCCACCCAGCCCTCGGCCAATGCCAGCGCCTTCGCGTCGTTGTCCAGTCCGACTGCCAGCCCCGTGAGTTCTCGAACCCGGTTTGCGAGCGGGTACCCCCGCCATGCCGGAATGTTGAGCGGCGAGACATGCTCGCCATATCGATCCATCGGCCCACCGCACCCGATGCCGCACCGTTGGAACCGATCGAAGGGGCCGAACTCGGAAATGAGGTCGGCCAAAACGTCGAACAGCTGATCACCGCCGCCCGGGCCGTATGCCGGCGTTGGTCGCTGCCGCCGGTCGAGCAACTGACCCGTTGGATCCACGAGCCCGACGGCGAGTTTGGTGCCTCCAACATCGATGGCGAGGATCGGGCGGTGATCAGCGTCGTCCTCGAGCGGTTCGAACAGTTCACCAGATTGGGCCGTCACGACCGTGACCGTACCTCTCCCGAAACCCCTCGACGGAGCCCCGGTCCGTGCTGCGACCCGACAAGAGGTCTCGCCGATTCACCACTAGGCTCCACGTTTCGGAACCGACAGAGGGATCGTCTTGACCGACACGAATCATGCAACCGGCCAACAACCCAACGTGATCGACGACACGAGGGTCGGCCAGTTCGCCACTGCGTTCTCAGCGATCGGCACCAACATCGAGCAGGTCGTGCAGGGCAAGCGAGCGGTGATCGACCAGTCGCTGCTGTGCCTGATGGCAGGAGGCCACCTTCTCATCGAAGATGTCCCGGGCGTCGGCAAGACCACGTTGGCCAAGGCCATCGCGGCCTCGATCGGGGCACAGCTCGGCCGGGTCCAGTTCACACCAGACCTGCTGCCCGCCGACGTCACCGGCGTCAGCATCTGGAACCGCAACGACGCGACCTTCGAGTTCCGACCGGGCCCCATCTTCGCCGGCATCGTCTTGGCTGACGAGATCAATCGGGCCTCGCCGAAGACGCAAGCGGCGTTGCTCGAATCAATGGCAGAACGCCAGGTCACCGTCGATGGCACCACGCACCAACTCCCTCAACCGTTCATGGTGATGGCAACACAGAATCCGATCGAGCAGGAGGGCACCTATCCCCTGCCAGAGAGCCAACTCGACCGTTTCCTCATGCGACTATCGGTCGGCTATCCCGATCGCGGCGACGAGCTCAGCATTCTCCACACTCACGCCGTCGACGGTGCGGTCGACCGACTCGGCCCGGTCGTGAACCTCAA
This sequence comes from uncultured Acidimicrobiaceae bacterium, assembly GCA_964648595.1. GTDB lineage: Bacteria > Actinomycetota > Acidimicrobiia > Acidimicrobiales > SZUA-35 > SZUA-35. The sequence goes on along the minus strand of CAZYLX010000073.1, from coordinate 2,804 downwards.
CGATGTCACGACCATGTCGCAGATTGCTTCGATGGTCGGCATCGCTCCAGAGCTCCAGGGCTACTTGATCGACATCGCCGAAGCCACTCGCCGCCACCCCTCTGTCGCCCTCGGCATGTCACCGCGAGCCACGCTCAGTTTGCAGCGAGTTGCGAAAGCTCGAGCTGCATCGATGACTCGCACGTTTGTCGTCGACGACGACATCAAAGTCTCCGCTCAGAGTGTGATCAGCCACCGGCTGCTCCTCACGCCCGATGCGACGATCAAAGGCCAGACGGCAGATCAGATTGTCGGCGACATTCTTCGGTCGATCCCGGTTCCCGCTGATCGGGTCTGATGCGTCTCACTCGCAGTGGCGTCGCCGTAGCGATCGTTACGGCTGGGTGTATCGCTGCCGGCCGTATCTTCGGCACCCTCGAGCTCTACCTGCTCGGCGCGATCGCGGCTGTTGCGCTTCTGATTGCGCTGATCACCACTTCGACAACGCGGTTGTCGATCGCCATCAGCCGAACCGCTACGCCCGTGCGGCTCCGCGTCGGCACCCCCGCCCGAGTGGATCTCCGATTGGTCAACCAGGCGAAACGGGCGACCCCCGTGCTTCGCCTACGTGACGAGGTCGAGGGCACACGGGCCGCCACGCTCATGCTCGCCCCGATCGCATCGGCCTCAGACGCGACGGTGGCCTACCGGCTCCCAACTCGGCGACGCGGCCACCTCGACATCGGACCGCTCGATCTCACGTTCGAGGATCCGTTCGGCCTCACCCGATCCGTGATTCAGGCCTCGCGAGCGATCACCCTCACGGTGCATGCCGAACTCATCGAGCTGGAAGCGCTCCAGGCCGTTGCCGGTCGGGATCCGACCGCCGATCAGCAGAAACGGCGAACGCTGGCGAGCAGCGGCGACGAGTTCTTTGCACTTCGTCCCTATGTGAATGGCGATGACCTCCGCCGTGTGCACTGGCGAGCCTCCGCACGAACCGGAGATCTGGTCGTGAAACAGGAGGAGCAGCCCCGCACGGGAAGAGTCACGGTGCTTCTCGACCGTCAGCGGCTGAACTATCCAGACGAGTCGTTCGAGCGCGGCGTCTCCGCTGCGTTGAGCTGTCTGCACGCAGCGTGGCGCAGCGACGATTCCCTTCGCTTCGCGACCAGCGGGACGTCGCGGTTCGCAGACATTCGCAGCCGAGGGGAGCTCGACGCCATCGACGAACAACTGGCATTGATCGACGCAACCGACCAGGCGTCACTCATCACCTCGATCGACGAGATCGGCAAGGTCGGCCATGGCGGAACGCTTGTTGTTGTCACCGGCCGCCCGACCATCGACCTCGGCCGAGCCATCGAAAACGCCCGCCGATCGTTCGGAACGATCATTCCCGTGGTGTGCGCGCCAGGCGGGGCAGAGCTACCGGCCGGATCCGTCCCCTTCACCGATTCCGCAGGGTTCGCAGCACGGTGGCAGGAACGACTGATCCGGGGCGTCCTGCGATGAACCCGCCAATCGCGTCGCCTTCCTTGCTGCGGGAGCTGACCGCTGCTGCCCTCGTTCCTGCTGGTGTCTTCGGATTCGTTCGTGTCTTCGAGGCGCAGACCGCGGTGGTTCCGATCATCGGCGCGAGCCTTCTGTCCACGTTCGTTGCGGCGGTCATGCGCCGCAGAAACATTCCGCTCGCCGTCGCCGCGTTGTCGTCCTTTCTCATCCTCGTCGTGGTCATCGTGTTGCGGTACGCCCCTGGCACCACAACGCTCGGCATCATCCCGACGCGCGAGTCGTGGGATGCGTTGGAACAACTTGCACGAGATGGCGTCCAGCAGTTCCGCGATCTGCGGGCGCCCGTTCCTGACCTTCCAGCGTTCATTGCTTTCGCGATGATCGGTGCCTGGGCGATGGCGTTCCTCACCGACTGGGGCGCCCAACGTCTCGGGCTGGCATTCGAACCCGTGCTCCCCGGTGGCCTCCTCTTCGTGTTTTCTGCCGTTCTCGGCGCCGGGGATCGGCGCATCGTCTCAACACTGCTGTTCGCCGGTGCTGTGCTTGCATGGGCCGTCGTACAGCGAACCGAGCATCTTGCACGAGGCTCGGCGTGGTTGAACAGCGACCGCCAACGCGGCCCGGCCGCGATTGCCAGGAACGCAGCAGCCGTTGCCGTCATCGCTCTCGTGGTCGGCACCCTCGTCGGCCCGCGGCTGCCCGGGGCCGACGAGGAAGAACTCTTCTATTGGCGGAGCAGGACCGATTCGACTCGGACAGTGGTCAGCCCCTTTGTCGAGATCGGTGATCGTCTTGTTGAACAGAAAGACACCAATCTCTTCACCGTGACCTCCGATCGGCCCGCGTACTGGCGTGTCGCCGGCCTCGACACCTACGACGCGGACAACGCCGCATGGTCGACTCGACTCACCTTCGAGGAGGCTGATGGGCCACTGCCAGGCGCACGGAACGAGACCGCCGAGTCGGTCGTGATCACCCAGGACATCACCATCGAGAATCTCAGTGCGATCTGGCTCCCAGCGGCGTTCGCTCCAGCCCGAATCATCGCGGCGGACCAAGATGTCACCTGGAACACCGACACCGCTTCTCTTGCGATCAGCCGAGGCGAAAACAACGCAGATCGCAACTCCGACGGCCTCACCTACATCGTCGAGTCGGTCCTGCCGATCTTCGATCCGGCAGCGTTGCGTGACGCCAGCACGTTCGTGCCAGCGGCCATCGCCGATCGCTACCTCGATTTCCCTGCATCGCTGAGTCAACGAGTCCGCGACGACGCCCGAACCATCACTGCGGGCGCCGAGACCAACTAC
>CAZYLX010000072.1:0-9675 GCA_964648595.1 uncultured Acidimicrobiaceae bacterium | reverse complement strand
CTCGCTCGGTCGCTCGTACCTGACCCCACCGTCGTTCAAGACTGAACTTCACGCGTCGGTGCGCAGCGAGTGAGTATCCCCGAGGCCGTCGACCGTCAGCTGGCTGTTCGAGTTGAGCGCCACTGGGCCGAAGACGAGGTCGTCTTCTCTCGCGCTCTTGCCGATTCGTGGAGAGCCCAAACCTTCTCGCTGGCCGACGGGGAAGTCGTGCTCGACGGGCCTGGCCTCTTCGTCAATCGTGCGCTCGGGCTCGGCATCGATGCGGCGGTCGGGGACCTCGAACTTGACGAGCTCGAGCGTCGCTCGGCTGCAGCAGGTGTCGCGGCCCAGGTGGAGGTCACCGGGGTGACACGGCCTGGCCTCATCGAGTTGTTGCACGCCCGCGGCTACGTCGAATCAGGCAGAACATCAGTGCTCTTCATGCGGCTTGTCGATCATCGGCCCGAGCCGATGGCGCCGACCGGGCTCACCATCGAGCTCGTCGATGACGTGACACTTCCCACGTGGAGGGAAACCGCTGCCGCTGCCTGGGGTCACGATGCTCCTGATCGCCGTAGTGTCAGTGATGCGTTCGCCAACGCGGCCCACGTCGTCGATGAACCCGGGCTGATGCTGGCCAGAAGCGATGCCGACGGCAGGCCGGTTGGTTGCGCGACCCTCAAAGTGCGCAACGACATGGCGACCCTCGGTGCCATGTCGACGCTGCCGAACGAGCGGAAGCGAGGGGTGCAGACAGCGCTCGTACGCCATCGGCTCGACCTGGCGGCTCGGCTGGGAGCTGACCTCGCGGTGACGTCGGTCGCTGCTGGTTCGAACTCTGAGCGAAACCTTCAGCGACTCGGGTTCACCCGGTCCCACACCAAGGTCGGGTTCGAGCGGCGCATCTGACAGGTGGTTCTCAGATCAGCAACAGTGGTGCTCAGTTCCGAAGCACGAGCCAGCCGACGACGAGAGCAGCGATGATCCGACACTGTGTCTTCATTCACTTCAATGAGAGCGTCACGAGCGCTGAGGTAGTGGCGTTGCTGGACGAGATCGTTGCTCTGAAGAACCATCTTCCCGGCATCATCGACGTGCATCTCGGGGCCAACGTCAGCCCAGAGGTCGGGATGGACAAAGGGTTCAGCAACGGCTTCATCATCGACTTCGATTCCTCGGCCGCCCGCGATCGTTATCTGGACGACGAGAGGCACAAAAAGGCCGGCGCGAAGCTCGTGGCGTCTGCCGTTGGTGGGGCCGAGGGGATCCTGGTCTACGACATGGAGATCTGAGCACTGGGACGTTGGGCCCTTCTGGATACGTGCTCTTGTCATGAGGATGTGCTCGTGATCGTCCGAATGAGTGTCACCGCATGAATCGCCGCAATACGAACCGCCACGATCCGGTAGCAATCACGCTCAGGAATGTGGTCAAGACCTTCGGATCGACTCGAGCGCTCGACGGGCTCGATCTCGAAGTCGCAACTGGCGAGGTCCATGGCTTTCTCGGCCCAAACGGAGCGGGGAAGTCCGTCACGATCCGCACCCTTCTGGGGCTACTACGTCAAGACAGCGGGGAGGTCAGACTGCTCGGCGGTGATCCGTGGCGCGACGCGGTCCCACTGCACCGCCGACTGGCCTATGTGCCGGGTGACGTCAGCCTGTGGCCGAACCTCTCCGGGGGCGAGATCATCGACTACTTCGCGCGACTCCGGGGAGACGTCGACAAGGAACGGCGCAACGAATTGATCGATCGTTTCGAGCTCGATCCAAGGAAGAAGGCCGGCACCTACTCGAAGGGCAATCGACAGAAAGTGGCACTGGTCGTTGCCTTGTCGTCCGACGCAGAGCTGTTCCTGCTCGATGAGCCAACGGCCGGGCTCGATCCGTTGATGGAGACCGTTTTCCAGGATTACATTCTGGCGATGGCCAGGGAGGGGCGAACCGTGCTCATGTCGAGCCACATCTTGGCCGAGGTCGAGAGATTGTGTGACCGAGTGACCATCATCCGGCAAGGCATCGCCGTTCAGAGCGGGACGCTTGATGAGCTTCGAACGACGACTCGGACAGCCATCACGGTGTCGACCGAGCGACCGATCGTGAACCTCCAGGCGATCACCGGCGTTCAGGGCGTGCGTGCTGGTGAAGGGTCACTTCACTTCGAGGTCGACAACGACCAGTTTCCGGTTGTCATGAGCCACCTTGCGGGATTCGGGATCGTCTCCCTTGTCTGCCAACCTCCGACACTCGAAGAGCTCTTCCTCCGCGAGTACAACGACCCGCTGACATCAAGCGACGCTGGCCCGACGTGATGGACACCTCGGTCGAAACAGCCCCGGACCGGCCTACGCAAACGCGACCACTGGCCGGATTCTGGCATCTGTTTCGATTCATGGCCCGCCGCGACCGATTGCGAGCACCCGTCTGGATCGTCTCGGTCGTCGGCCTCATCGCGGCATCGATAGGAAGTGTCGCCGGGCTGTACGACACACAAGTCGAGCTTCAGCAATACGCCGATCTCGCGCGAGCTGACGCGGCACTCAAAGCACTGGCCGGTCCCGGCTACGGACTCGACGACCCGACAACCGGGGCCGTGGTCATGAACGAGATCCTGGTCTACACCTTCATCGGAATCGCTCTGATGTGCATCTTCTTGATGATTCGCCACACCAGGGCCGAGGAAGAGACCGACCGAGCAGAGCTCGTTCGTGCTGCCAGCGTCGGACGTCTGGCCACACTTGCTGCTGCCTGTCTCTGGGTGACGCTCATCGATGGTGCCGTGGCCATCGGGATCGTCCTGAGTCTGCTCGCCTTCGGGCTTCCGTCTACGGGAGCGCTTGCCTTCGGGGCTGCCGCGTGGGGCATCGGGCTGGTGTTCCTCGGTGTGGCAGCCACGACAGCGCAGGTGGCCAGCAGTGCCCGGGCCGCGACAGCCAGTGCGGGAGTGATCCTGGGAGCGTCTTTCATGATGCGAGCGGTCGGTGATCTCGGCAACGGCTGGATGACCTGGTTGTCACCGCTCGGGTGGGCTCAGTCGATCCGGGCCTTTGCCGACGAGCGATGGTGGGTGCTCGCACCGCTCGGCGTCGCTGCGATCGTGCTCGTCGGCAGCGGTGTTGTGCTCTCATCGAGACGTGATTTGGGGGCCGGGCTGTTGAAGCAGCGGCCTGGTGCAGCCGAAGGTCGTCCGTGGCTGGGTTCTCCGGTTGCCATGGCTGTTCGGCTCCAACGCACGTCGCTCCTCTCCTGGATGGTTGGCATTGCCTTGATTGGGTTCTTCTTCGGCATCGTCGCCGATCAAGCCGATGAGATACTCGAGAACGAGGCGTTCGCCGAGATCTACAGCCAGGCAGGCGTCGGTACTCCCACCGAGGCGTTTCTGGCGATAACGGTGCTCCTCGTCGCGTTGATCGCGTCGGGTTTCACGGTCTCGACGGTGCTCCGACTTCGAACCGAGGAGTCGGCCGGTCGCGCATCGGCAGTCATGGCTACTCCGGTCAGCCGGTGGAAATGGGTCTCGAGCTATCTCGCCGTTTCCGTGGTCGGCACCGTTCTGGTGATGGCGGCCTCAGGCCTCACCATCGGCGTCGGGTATGCGGCTCAGCTCGGAGACAGCGAGCAGATTCTTCCCGTGCTCGGAGCAGCGCTTGCGATCGTGCCCGCGCTCCTGGTGCTGGCTGCTGTCACGGTTGCGTTGGTTGGCGTACGCCCGAGCCTGGCTCCCGTTGCGTGGCTGGGCGTTGTGGTCAGCGCCACGGTTGGCCTGCTTGCCGAGACGCTGAACTTGCCCCAGTGGTTCCGCAACGTCTCTCCGTTTCAGCACGTTCCCGCCATGCCCGCCGCGCCATTCGATGTTGTGCCTTTCGTCATTCTGCTGCTGGTCGCGGTCGGAGTGACCGCCGGCGGGATGGTTGCCATGAGCCGGCGTGACATCGGATGACGTGATTGGTTGCCCATTCAACGCGGTGGATCGACGGGTTGGCCGATTCCGGGCCGAACTCAGCCGATGGTGATCCCTCGCACCCGAGCCTCATGGAGGAGGCTCCCCGGCAGGGTCGGGGTGAAGACCATGCGGTAGGCGTTGAACGTTTCGACGCTCTTTGCCACCCGCAGTGCCAGGGGCACCTTGTCCCTTGTTTCCACCAGGAGCGCCAGACCCATCGCGCCTCCGCTGAGATCGAGCCGCTCACCCTTGTCGAGGGGGGCCGGACCGAGGCTGGCGATGTCACGCCTCTGTATCAACAAGGACTCGGCAAGCGACCAGTTGTCGTGGATCACGAACCCTGCTGGAACGAACACGACCCAGCGACGAGACAGCTGGTGCAACGACTGGCCGCCGCGCCAACAGGCAAAGAGGCCGATGGAGAGTAGCGGGACGCCCATCAGCGGATTCTTCGCAGCGATCAAGAGGATTCCTCCCGCTGTGGCGCCGAACATGACCAGCCAGGTCAGCTGTATTGGCCCGAACAGGAGTGCGGCCGGTGGCCGGAGGGCAAGGCGTCGCTCCGGTCCGTAGGACGAGCCGTTCACCATCGGATCACCCGTCGTCGGGAGCATCACGGCGATGAGTGCGACGATTGTTGCCCCGATCGCGCCAACAGTTGATGCGGTCCATTGCCCGTGAGCGATGGTGCCGTAGAGCGCCGAGGCTGCCAAAGACGGTGCGACGAAACGAAGCGCCGTCAGGCTCACGGTGGACGGGGCGAGCAGTGAAACAAGACCGGCGAACCACATGAGCCACAGGCCGACCTCCGACACGACGGCGACCGCGCTCGACCGATCGTCGAGCATGGCCGAGAAGCCGGGACCGGCCAGGAGGGGCAGGGCGAACCAAAGAATGCGAAGAGGCCAGAGTCCGGCAGCCTCGATGAGTTTGGGTGTCGGTCGAGCCATGTCGGTAACAGTCTGCCCGGGGCCAGCTCGTGTCGTGTGGCGTCGCTAACCTCGCTCGGGTGAGCAACGCGTCGACAACCGGAGCACCCCATCCAGCAGTCCGGATCGATGAACTGCGAGCCGAGATCGCTCATCACAACCGGCGGTATCACGAGCTCGACGCTCCCGACATCCCCGATGTCGACTACGACGGTCTCGTTCGCGAACTCCAGAAACTCGAGGCGGAACACCCGGAGTTGGCGAGCGATGACTCGCCAACGGCTCAGGTCGGAGGCGCCCCCTCGGCCACGTTCGCTCCTGTTGAGCACACAGTGCCGATGATGAGCCTCGACAACTCCTTCGATCACGATGAATTACGAGCCTGGGCCGATCGTGTTGCTCGCGGGCTCGAGGTCGGTGCCGACGCGGAGATCGGGTTCATGTGCGAGCTCAAGATCGACGGCATCGCGCTGTCGATGCGCTACGAGAACGGTGAACTCATCCAGGGAGCAACCAGGGGGAACGGGCGTGTTGGTGAGGACATCACAGCCAACATTCGAACGATCGATGTCATCCCGAAGACCATCTCTGGCCAGAACGTACCGACGGTTCTCGAGGTGCGAGGTGAGGTGTACCTCCCGGTTGCTGCCTTCGACGCCCTCAACGCGGCTCAGGAAGCTGCGGGAATGCCCCGCTACGCCAATCCGCGCAATACGGCGGCCGGGAGTTTGCGACAGAAAGACCCGACGATCACGGCCAGTCGGAATCTGGCGTTCTGGGCCTATCAGCTGGGCCAGGTCGATGGTGGGCCAGAGCTCCCGACCCACAGCGCTGCTCTCGACTGGTTGGGTGAACTCGGCTTCCCCGTGAATCCCGAGCGGCAGTTGGTTGCGACGATCGACGACGTCGTTGCCTTCACCGAACACTGGCAGGAGCACCGCCACGATCTCGACTACGAGATCGATGGAGCAGTGATCAAGACCGATTCACTGACACAGCAGCGAATGCTGGGCTCGACGGCCCGAGCTCCTCGATGGGCCATGGCGTTCAAGCTGCCACCTGAAGAACGCACGACGACACTGCTCGACATCCAGGTGTCAATCGGTCGGACGGGGAAGGCCACTCCGTTTGCCGTGCTCGAGCCGGTCTTCGTCGGTGGATCCACCGTGCAGATGGCCACGCTGCACAACGCCGATCAGGTCGCTATCAAGAATGTCAGGCCGGGTGACACGGTGATCGTCCGCAAGGCCGGTGACGTGATCCCCGAAGTCCTGGGCCCGGTCCTCACCGATCGGCCGGCTGACTTGCCTGAGTGGCACTTCCCTTTGGACTGCCCGACGTGCGGGCACACACTCGTTCGACCAGAAGACGAGGCACACACGTTCTGTGTCAACCCGCTCTGTCCAGCGCGACAGCAAACTCAGATCGAGTACTTCGCCAGCCGCTCAGCGATGGACATCGAAGGAATGGGGGAGAAGGTCGTCTCACGTTTCATCGAAGAAGGAATCATCGCCGACATCGGCGATGTCTTCCTGATGGACTTCGACAAGGTCGCGGCGCTCGATCGCTTCGGTGACACAACCGTCGAGAACCTGCGAGCCTCGGTCGAAGCGGCCCGTCATCGCCCACTGACGGCACTCTTGGTTGGGCTCGGGGTTCGTCACTTCGGTCCGGCGGGAGCCGAAGTACTGGCCGGCCACTTCGGCCATCTTGATGCAATCGCGGCTGCGTCGGCAGAAGAGATCGCTGCCATCGACGGCGTTGGCCCCGTGATCGCAGCCAGCGTTGCCGAGTACTTCACCTCCGAGAAGGCTCAGATGCTGGTGGAGAAGTTCCGGGAAGGTGGCTTGAACCTCGAGGGACCGGAGCGATCCGATGTTCCCCAGGTCCTCGACGGCAAGGCGATCGTTGTCACCGGATCGCTCGAGGGATTCTCCCGCGATTCGGCCGCCGACGCGATCAAGAGTCGAGGTGGAAAGAACCCCGGGTCGGTGTCGAAGAAGACCCTCGCCGTCGTGGTTGGCGAGTCCCCTGGCGCTTCGAAGGTGAGCAAGGCGGAAGAGCTCGGGATCCCGATGATCGACGAGTCGGCGTTTGTCGCTCTCCTCGAGTCCGGAGAACTCCCGAACTGACCGCTTCTGTGTCCCTGAGGTGCGAACACACTGGCCGGAGTGACACAGAACGGGAGGAGCGGGGGTCAGAAGTCGAAGGTGTCGGGGCGAGAGCGGGTGCGGCAGTTCTCCGGGCCTTCCTCGACCCGATAGATGCACGCAGTCACTCGGTTGTCGGTCGGGCGCAGGATCGTCCCGAACGGGCAGTCCTCCTCGGGACCCCACGTGACCTGGCCCTGCGAGGCTCCGGCCGAGAGGGCGGTGGCATCGGTTTCGCCATCGTTGTTGTTGTCGATACCAACCAACTGGTTCGTGTCGGCTGGAGCGATCGCAATCCCGTTGATCGTGAGCAGCGCCGAGTAGCCGGGGATCAAGTCGACACCGACCGGTTCGCTGCACGCTGAGCCCTCGCCGGCCAGCGGAAACCATCGTTCGATCGGGTTGACATCGAGCGCCTCGGTGGGAGCATTTGCGTCGGCGGGGCGGGCGCCACCCCCGTCGATCGGGCTCCCACTGAAGGTCGGACCAGCAACCGACGTGTCGCCCGAATAGGCAATGGCGACACCGAGGCAGGCAAACGCGACGAGCACGGCGACACCGACGATGGTTCGCTGTCGAACAGTCACCCGACAAGTGTGCCTCTTCCCAAGCCAGAAAGGCGGTCGGATCACGGCATCATCCGGTCGCTCTGCCCGGGGGTACCCAGCACCGCGCTACGTGGTCGGTACCATTCCCTGTGTGTGCGCTGCCTCTTCGTCGCTGCGAACCACCCAGCCGATCCTGGGTGGCCGCTACGTGCTCGACCGTCTGGTCGGGCAAGGCACCTCGGCCCGCGTCTACACGGCCACCGACCGCTCTTTGGGGCGACGCGTCGCGGTCAAGCTGCTGCACGATGGTCTGGCCGCCGACGGGCCGTTCCGACGCCGTTTCGAAAGTGAGGCGCGGCACGCGGCCTCGCTGAACCACCCCAGCCTTCTTGCCATCTACGACTGGGCCGAAGGCGAGCAGGTGTATCTGGTCACCGAACTCCTCGAAGGTGGCTCGCTTCGAGCGCTGTTGGACTCCGGCCATCGACTCACGCCTTCTCAGGCCGTGTTGATCGGCTTGCAGGCTGGGAGCGGGTTGGCCCACGCCCACGCAGAAGGGTTCGTGCATCGTGACATCAAGCCGGCAAACCTCATGTTCACCGAGAAGGGCCGCCTGAAGATCGCCGATTTCGGCATCAGCCGAGCCGTCGCCGAAGCATCATGGACCGAACCAGAAGGTGCCCTGATCGGAACGGCTCGCTACGCCGCTCCCGAGCAGGCTCTCGGCCGCGGTATCGATGGTCGGGCCGACATCTACGCTCTCGGCCTCACACTGATCGAAGCGATGACGGGCGAGGTCCCCCTCGTTGGTACCAATCCACTGGCAACGATGGTTCTGCGCCAGGACACCGACGTCGAGATCGACGCATCGCTCGGCGCCCTCAGCGATGTCCTTGCCAGAACAGGCCGGGCCAGTCCTTCCGAGCGTCCGACAGCGGCGGAGTTCGTGACCCTCATGGAATCGGTGGCGTCGACCCTGCCACGACCGACCGATCTCCCCCTCGTCGGCCTCCCCGCGTCGGTCGGCGAAGATCTGATCGTGTTGGCTTCCGATCGAGACGAGCTGGTACTTGCCGCCCGGGGCTCGGCTGTTGCTGCCGGGGCCGAACTGGACCCAACGGTTCCGATGGCAGACCCAACGGCTCCTCCATCTCCGTCCGCCATCGTTGGTCAGGGGCCTCCCTCCTCGGTCGGCGGACCCGATGCGCTCGACGCCGATGATCACGATCGACCGAGCCACGCTTGGTGGCTGCTGGTCGTTGCCTTGCTCGTCGCTGCTGGTGCGGTGTTCGCCCTCACCCAGACAGGCGCGGTCGACGGAGTATTCGACGAGCCGATTCCCGAGCCGGTGACGTTCTCGGTTGGTACCTACGTCGGCCGTGACATCAGCGTGGCCACCGCAGAGATCGAGCGCAACGGCTGGTCGGTCGAGTTCACGACCACCAGATCCGACGACTCGGTTCCCGGCGAGGTTCTTACGCAGACCCCGGCCGCCGGCATACAGCTCGAAGAAGGCAACGGGGCCATCGTTCTTGTCGTCTCCGATGGGGTGTTGTTCCGCGACGTGCCGGCGCTCGAAGGGCTCACGCTGGCCGAAGCTGACGAGGTACTGGCGGCGGAGGGTCTCTTGGTCGGCAACGTCGAGCGAGCGTTCGATGAAATCATGGTTGAGGGACTCGTTGTCAGCAGCTCCGCCCAGCCAGGCGTCCAGGTCGAGACCGGAGATCGCATCGACATCGTGCTGAGTGTCGGTCCAGAACCCAGGCTGGTGCCCGACCTGGCCGGTCGAAGCCAGGCCGAAGCAGAGGCTGCGCTCGCCGAGCTCGGGCTGGTTGCCGTCGTCGCCGAGGACTACTCAGACGCCGTTCCATTGGGCCAAGTCATCGGCACCGACCCGCTGCCAGACGCAAGGGTCGAGCGCGACAGCACCGTGTCGATCGTCGTCTCCCTCGGCCTGCCCTTCATTGTCGTGCCAGACGTGTCTGGCTTGAGCGCAGCGATAGCAGCCGATCAGCTCACAGCGCTCGGGTTCGTCGTCAGTGACACCGACGGCCCGCCGAATCGGAACGTGATCGCCACTGATCCGCCGGCCGGCGAGTCGTTGCGTAAGGGTTCCGACATCATCAT
>CAZYLX010000071.1:0-9795 GCA_964648595.1 uncultured Acidimicrobiaceae bacterium | reverse complement strand
ACATCCCCGGCGCCAACGACTCGCTCGGCGACCTCTACGACGAGCTCGATCCCGATACTCGTGGTTCAGCGATGCTTCTGGGCTGCAAACAGGTGAGCATGATCTCTCACGGCTCGTCATCGCCACAAGCGATCGCCAACGCGATTCAAACGGCATCAAAGATGGTTGAGTCCGGCATCGTTCAGCACATCCGCGACATGCTCGAGGCCGATAAATCCCACTGATTGAGCGGTTTTCGGCTGACAAGGGGTGCCTCGGTCGGTGCAAGGGCGCGAACGCTCCCGGTGAGAAAGTGCCGCTCTCCGATACAATCTGTCCGTCTTGCTGCGCAACCCATTCTCGGGTCGTGCGGACGCTTGTCTGTCGGCCTCGTGTGGTCGGGCTGGCAAAGAAAAGGACTCGTTGTGCCCGCAGAAACACACATGGAGCAGCCGCCGATGAAACGCCCCGAGGTCGTCACCCTCGTCCGTGACCGTCTGGCTGACATCCTCGAGGTCGAGCCCGATCAAATCAAGGAAGGCGACTCGTTCGCCGATGATCTCGACGCCGATTCGTTGGCACTCATCGAACTGGTCGAAGCGCTCGAAGAGGAACTCGCCGATCGTACGGTCGGCTTCCGCATCGAAGACGAAGATCTGCAAGATCTGAAGACTGTGCGCGACGCTGTCGACTACGTCTTCGGCCAGGTCGGGGCCGACTCCTGAACGAGGCGGCCGACCCTCACGATCTCGCCCGCAACCTGGGATACGAGTTCACCGATCCCGCTCTGCTCCAGCTCGCGCTCACCCACCGGAGTCACTGCGCCGAGACCGATGCAACCGAGCCGAACGAACGGCTCGAGTTCCTTGGTGATGCTGTTCTCGGACTCGCTGTCACCGAGCACATCTTCAGCGTCTACGGAAATCTGGCGGAAGGTCAGTTGGCGAAGCTCCGAGCGTCGGTCGTGAACACCGCAACGCTGGCCGAGGTCGCTCGCCGGATCGGTGTTGGCTCGCAGTTGCTGCTCGGTCGAGGCGAGGATCAGTCGGGCGGTCGTGACAAGGAATCGATCCTGGCCGACGCCCTCGAAGCAATCTTCGGAGCAGTGTTCGTCGACGCCGGCTGGCAGCGCTCGTCCGAGATCGTGCTCGGTCTTCTGCTCGACGACATCACTCTCGGCGCTGAACGTCCGGGCCGCCAGGACTACAAGACCCGACTCCAGGAGCTCGCTGCTGAGCAATCGCTCTCGCCGCCGAACTACCAGATCACGTCCTCCGGACCGGATCACGACCGCACCTTCGACGCCTCAGTGTCGATCGGCGGGAAGGCCCGTGGCGCTGGTCATGGTTCGTCCAAGAAGCGAGCTGAACAGGCGGCCGCCGAGGCTGCATGGCGCGCGCTGAACAACCTAACCGGGGCAGACGCCCTGGAATCTGTCTCCACATCTCCGGTCTCCGGAGAACAGAAAGAAGCAACCTGATGTCAGGACTCGAGCTCCCCGAGATCGAAACACTCAAGCGTGACCTCGAACGCGATGCCGTTGGTCGAAAGATCAAGCTCGCCGACGTTCGTTCGCTCAAGTCGCTCCCGCTACATCGAACGAAGAAGAGCTTCTCGTCCCTCGTTGAGGGAGCGAAGGTGGAGGCCGTGGCTCGCGATGCGCTGGCCATCGTGCTGACCTTGAACAACGAATACACCATCGTCATCGAACTCGGGAATGAGGGAAGCCTCCAACGCTGCCCCTCGAAGACTGCGATCGAGAGCAAGACTGCGGTGATCATCACCTTCACACAGGGCGGCGATCTCCGAGTGATCGACGGCGACAACTCGGCGGCAGTCACTGCGGTACTGACCGAAGAGATCGAGACCGTCGTCCCGCCGATCAACGAACGCGGCTTGGACCTGCTTGCCACACCAATTTCCTGGGTCGACTTCTCCTACTACATTCGCGAGAAGAAGGAACCGCTGCGGGTGCTCCTCACTGATCCCGCCTACTTCGTCGGCATCGGCGACATCTACGCCGACGAGATCCTGTTCGATGCCGGCCTTCGCTACGACCGGGTGCCCGATCAGCTGACCACGATGGAAGTCCGGCGCCTGCACCGATCATTGGTTGGTGTCCTGCACGACGCGATCAAGTACCGCGGAACGTCGCTCGAGAACCGCCCATTCATCGACCTGAACGGTGCGCCGGGCGAATTCGCTGACCATCTCGCCGTGTATGGAAAGAACGGCGACCTCAGCCCCCGGAACCGAAAGCCGATAGAGAAGGCGCAGTTCAAAGGCAAGACCGTGTATTTCTGCGGTACTCAGGTCTGATTCAGCCGAGCACTACGATCCACTCGCCCACTCCTCTATCCGGCGGATTTCGACGTGTACCTGAAGACACTCTCCATCAAAGGCTTCAAGTCGTTCGCTGACCCGGCGACCCTCGAGCTCGAACCAGGCGTGACCGTGGTTGTCGGGCCGAATGGCTCCGGCAAGTCGAACGTGGTCGATGCCATCGCGTGGGTGCTGGGAGCCCAAGCGCCAACTGCGGTCCGTTCAGCCAAGATGGACGACGTCATCTTCGCCGGAACCATGAGCAAGCCAGCGCTCGGTCGAGCCGAGGTGGCACTCACGATCGACAACAGTGATGGTCTGCTACCGATCGACTTCACCGAGGTCACGATCACTCGCACCCTGTTCCGTTCCGGTGATTCGGACTACTCGATCAACGGCGTCTCATGTCGCCTGCTCGACATCACCGAGCTGCTCTCCGACTCCGGCGTGGGTCGCCAACAGCACATCATCGTCAGCCAGGGTCAGATCGACGCCGTGCTCAACTCTCGGCCGGAGGATCGCCGAGCCATCATCGAAGAAGCAGCAGGCGTGCTCAAGTTTCGCAAGCGCAAGGAGCGGGCCGAACGGCGACTCGGAGCCACCGACGAGAACCTCAACCGTCTCAACGATCTGGTGCGTGAAGTCCGACGCCAACTGCGTCCTCTGGAGAAGCAAGCCGATGCTGCCCGTCGACACGGTGCGGTGGTCGCTGAACTCTCTGCGCTTCGCATCCATCTCGTTGGTCGCGAGCTGGCCGCGTTGACCGGCAAGATCGAGGCCGGTCATCGTCAGCATGCCGACTACGACCGCCGCGAGGCCGAGCTGAAGAGTGAGTTGGCGAAGCTCGACGCGGCCGTCCTCGATGCGGAAGCCGAGTTGGCAGCCCTCGGTGGATCCGACATTGCCGATGTTCATTCTCGGGCGCTCAGCCTCCGTGAGCGGATCACAGGCCAGACCAACGTGATCAACGAGCGACGTCGTCGTCTCGAAGGCGAACTGCAGTCAGCAGTCGACGAGGGCGTGGTGTCGAGCTTGGAAGCCGAGGCAGCCCGGATCGTCGCCGACCTCGCAACGGTCGACAACGAACGCAAGAACTTGGCGCCGACGGTGTACGAGATCGAAGCTCTCGAGCGGCAACTGACCGCCGACCGAGAAGCGTTCGAAGAGACGTGGGGCGAGGGCGTCGGACCCTCCCCGGTGCAAGCAGCGGAAGTCCGGGCCCAGGTCCAGGCGCTCCAGGCTGCCGCTGGACGCGATGAACAAGAAACCACACGCATCGTCGAGCAGCTGGAAGCCCTCGGCGCCCGGCACGATCGTCTGGTCACGGCTCGGGCCGAGGCTCAGATCGTCCTCGATGAGCTCCAACCCGAGGCTCCCCAGCTGAAGAGCGACCTCGAACGAGCCGAGCACGCTGTCGCCGATGCCGACACTGCCCTCGATCTTGCCCGCGAGACTCGTCGATCTGCCGACGACGAGTCGAGCCGTTGGACGGCTCGTTCCGACGCACTCCGCCAAGCTCTCGATGCCGCCCGCTCGGCGGCGGGTGCTGATGCCTTGGCGTCGACCCACGGTGTGTTGGGTTCGCTGCTCGAGCTCATCGACATCGATGCCGGCTGGGAGGCAGCGATCGAGGCCGCAGCCGGTGAGGCACTGCAGGCAGTCGTCGTTGCCGATGCAGTCAGCGGGCGCTCGGCGCTCGAGTCGCTCGCATCGCAAGATCTGACCGGTGCGGTGTTGGCGTTGGGAGCAAACCGAACCGCCGCCATCGATCCGTCGTCGGTTCGCTCTCGGGTTCGTGCCCTGCGCCCCGATGTCGAGCCGCTGTTGGACGCGCTCTTCGGTTCTGTTCGAGCTGTCGAGGGAGGCTGGCCGGAGGCGCTTGATGCAGCGATGGCTGATCCAAACGCTGTGATCGTGAGCTCGACCGGTGATCGATTCGCCCCGACCGGTTGGCGAATCGGCCAGGCCGGTAGCGGTGCCACTGGAGCGGCGCTCGACGAAGCGATCACCAACGCAGCCGCAGCCGAGGTAACCGCAGGCGAGGCAGCTGATCGACTGAAGCAGTCACAGCAGGTCCTCGAGCAAGCCCGTCAGCACAAGAACGATCTCGATCGCCGAGGTCGCTCGGTCGAGCAACGCATGACCGAGGCCACGGCAACGATCGACCGATCCCGAGGCCAGCTCAACGACATCGCCATCGACCGCGATCGTCTCGATCGTCAACAGGGCGAAATCTTCTCGAGAGTCGAAGCCGATCGTGCCGAGCTGGCCGACTTGCAGCTGCAGCTTCCTGGCCTCGAAGAGGTCGAAGCGGCACACCTCGATCGAACCAAGACCATGGCCGGGTCGCGAACAGCGCTCGAGGCGCGGATCGGTGTTGCCAGTGCCCGCCGTACCGAACTCGAGGTCAAGGCGGCATCGTTCGAAAGTCGCCACGAGGTTTTGCTGACTCGCCAGAGCGAGGTCGAGGCGCGGCTGGCTCGACTCGTCGAGGAGCGGGCCGAAGCCAGAGTGCGCCGCGAGCACATCCAACACTCACTCACCTCGGTGTCCGAACTCGACTCGTCGCTCGACACCCATCGAACCCGGTTGGCCGGTTGGATCACGCTGCTCCATTCCGAGCAAGAGGCGCAGTCAGAAGCCTCGCGGCAGGTCTCAACGATGCTTTCGACGAGGCGCAGCGAACGGCAGCGAGCCGAGCGCGAACTGGTCGAGGTCCGTGAGCGGCGAAGCCGAATCGAGGTGTCCGAAGCCGAACACCGCATTCGCCTCGAGACGCTCACCGAGGCCCTACGGGGTGAACTCGACACTGAGCCCGCCATCGCCATGGCGGCCGAGCGGCCCGCGGTGCCAGAAGGGGCCAGCCCCGAGAGCCGAGTGCGCGAGCTCGAGCGTGAGCTGAAGCTGATGGGTCCGATCAACCCCTTGGCTCTCGAGGAGTTCGAGGAGCTCAAGACCAGGCACGAGTTCCTCGACAGTCAGCTCCAGGATGTCAAGAGCACGAAGCGAGATCTGCAGCGGCTGATCAACGAGATCGACAACGAGATCGTCAGTGTTTTCTCGGCCGCCTATGCCGACGTCGCCACCAACTTCGTCGAGCTCTTCCAGGTGCTGTTCCCGGGAGGTCGGGGAGCGGTCGTGCTCACCGAGCCCGGAGATCTTCTCAACACCGGTGTCGAGATCGAGGCCAAGCCCTCCGGCAAGAACGTGAAGAAGCTCTCGTTGCTTTCCGGTGGCGAGCGGTCGCTGGTTGCACTCGGATTCCTGTTTGCTGTCTTCAAGAGCCGGCCTTCGCCGTTCTACGTGATGGACGAGGTCGAGGCCGCGCTCGACGACATGAACTTGCGACGGCTGCTGTCGCTCATTGACGAGTTCCGCAAGGAAGCACAGCTCATCATCGTCAGCCACCAGAAGAAGACCATGGAGGCGGCCGACGTCCTCTACGGTGTCACGATGAAATCCGGTGGCTCCTCGAAGGTCGTCTCCGAGCGAGTTGCCACGTCTTGAGCCTCTAGACCAGGCGCTGGAACCACAGCAGGTTGAGGATCGAGGCGAGGACGAGAAGGATCAACCCGCCGCCGATGAACCAATCGGTGATCTCTCGCTCGGCTTCTTCGAAGCCGATGGCGGAGCCGATGTTCTCGTACACCGAGTCGAGCTCGTCCACGCTTTCCGCAGTGAAGAAGGCGCCGCCGGTGCCGTCGGCGATGTCTTCGAGGCTTTGACCCCCGACGGGAACAGCGATGCGTTCGGACTCGACGGTCTCGGTCTCTGGGTCGTCGTAGAGAATGAAGCCATCTTCGGTGCCGAAGGCGATGGTCGACACGGGAATCTGTGCCTGTTGTGCTGCTTGAACCGCGAGTTGGTCAGGTCGGCCAACCGTTGTCACACCGTCGGACAGCAAAACGATTCTCGCCGGTGCTCGCTCGCCGCTCTCGTCTGGCGGCACGCTCAGTAACGCATCGAGGCTGGTGAAGATCGCTTCGCCGATGGCCGTCGACTCAGCGAGGCGCAGGTTGTCGATCACACGGGCGGCAGCGATCCGGTCGGTGGTTGGATTCAGGAGCACCGAGGCGGTGCCGGCGAATCCGACGATGCCGACATTCAGTGTCGGCGGAAGCTCGTCGATGAAGGTCTTTGCCGCTGCTTGCGCAGCTTGAAGACGGTCGGGCTCGACGTCTGCTGCTTCCATGGAGAGCGAGACGTCGATGGCGACGATGACGGTTGCTCGTTCCCGCGGCACGTTCACGACGCGAGTGGGTCGAGCAAATCCCACCGACAGAACGATGAGCGCAGCCAGGACCACGGCGCTTGCCGCGTGACGTCGCCAACCCGCTCGCTTTGGAACGACAGACTCGAACAGGTCGGCTGATGCGAGTCGGGCGGCGTAGACCTTCCGTCGAGTCTGCATGAAGCCGTAGAACAGGACGAGCAGTCCAACAGCAACGAGCACCCACAGGCGGTTGGGTTCGAGGAAGTCCATCACCGTCCACCAGCGATGAGACGATGGCGACGGGCACCGATGAAACGAACGAGGTCGTCCAGCCACTCGGCGTCGGTATGGAGGGTCAGATGGTCGACCCGGTTCGCCCGGAACGTTTCACTCAACGCTACGCGGCGAGCCTCCGCAGCTGCGGCATAGGCGTCGCGCACCTTCTTCTTGTGGGTCGCGATCTCGACAGTGTGTCCGGTGGCCGGATCGATGATCGGCAGCGGCCCAACATTCGGCAGCGCCATCTCGAGCGGATCAACAACTTCGACGGCGAGGACATCGTGCTTGTTGGTGAGCACTCGAAGCGGTGCTTGCCAGCCGTCTGCAACACGGAAGTCGGACACCACAACGATGAGGCCGCGGCGCTTTGCCACGGACCCCATCTGTGCGAGTGCCGCGCCGAGATCAGTGACGCCGGCACCGTCGCCGCGCGGCGCGGTCGCAATGGTGTGGAGGATGTGGAGCAGGTGCTTGCGAGATCCCTTTGCCGGGAGCAGCGTCGGTTCGCCTCGGCCGGCCAGCAGCGCGCCGATCCGATTGCCGTCACGATTGGTCAGAAAGCCCACCGCGGCAGCGGCTGCCAGCACGAGTTCGCGCTTCTCATGCCTGGCCGAGCCGAAATCGAGCCGCGGTGATCGATCGAGGACCAGCCAGGTCTCGAGCTCCCGTTCGGCAATGGTCTGGCGGATGTAGGCCTCGCTCAGCCGAGCGGTCACGTTCCAGTCGATCCGACGGACATCATCGCCTGGGGCGTATCGGCGCGTCTCGCCCAACTCGGAACCGTGCCCCGGGACCAGCCCTCGGTGATCGCCGTGGAGCAACCCGTCGAGGCGCTGTGTGACCTCGAGTTCGAGGCGGCGCAGCACTTCGCGTGTTCTGCCACCGATCACGTCGGTGCCGACGGGGCTTTCGCCGAGTTCGCCTGGCGGCTTCTTCACGAGGGAGATCGGTCGGAATCGTCGGTTGATGCCGGGAGCTCGGTCGTTGGATCGGTTGCGGGGTTCGAGGGAGCAGACCAGCGCGACGGCTGCACAGGCTGGCCCGGGATTGTTGATGGAGAGGCGGTTGGCGTGGCGGGCGGTGCGATGGTGGCCTCGACCGGGGGTGCAACGCGCTGGGGCGGAGGCGGCGGGGTCATCACGGCGGCTGCGGGCCCGGGTGCCGCGCTCGGTGCTGGTACTGCACCGGGGCCGGGGGCGAACGACGGTGTCGTTGCGTGGGGGAGCGGGCTGATGGATGCCGCTGGCACCACGCTCAACACGCGGTTGATCACGTCGTCGGCGCTCAACTCCTTGGCCAGGGCCTCATAGCTGAGCATGATCCGATGCCGAAGCACATCTCTGGCGACGTCGAAAACGTCCTGAGGCACGACATAGGAGCGGCCCCGGAGGATCGCCAGGGCTCGCCCGGCAGCAACCAGGCCAAGCGTCGCTCGCGGGCTCACTCCGAATTCGATGAACGGCTCCAGCTCGGGTAGGCCACGCAACGCTGGTTCGCGCGTCGCCATGACCAGGTCGACCGCATAATTGGCGATCGCGGCGTCGACGTAGACGCGATCGGTGGCGAGCTGGAGCTGCTCCAGCTCAGCGAGCGTGATCGCCTGGTGGACCGAACTCGCACCAGCGGCCGATCGGCGGACAATCTCGAGTTCTTCAGCCGGTGACGGGTAGCCGACGGTGACCTTCATCAAGAACCGGTCGCGTTGGGCTTCTGGCAACGTGTAGACGCCCTCGCTCTCGATGGGGTTCTGCGTTGCAAGAACGAGGAACGGTGAGGGGAGTGCTCGGGTCTGGCCACCAATCGACACCTGGCGCTCCGCCATCACCTCGAGAAGTGCCGACTGCACCTTGGCTGGTGCGCGATTGATCTCGTCGGTCAGGACCAGATTGGCGAAGACCGGCCCCCACTCGATGTCGAATCGCTCGTCGGATGCTCGCCAGATTCGAGTGCCGATGAGATCGGATGGCAAGAGATCCGGCGTGAACTGGAGGCGCACGAAGCTTCCGCCGACCGCCGTGGCAAGCGTCGAGACAGCAAGTGTCTTTGCCAGGCCGGGCAGGCCTTCGAGCAGTATGTGCCCCCGAGCCAGCAGCGAAACGAGCAGCCGTTCGACCATGTGGTCCTGGCCAACGATGACCTTCTTGACCTCGAACAGGGTCTGTTCCAGTCGTGCGGCAGCCTCGGCAACATCAATGGTGGCACCATCGATGGCCGCTGGTTCGGCGGCGTCGCCGTTCAGGCTCGAGTTGTCGAAAGTCATTCCTGGCTCCGGTGGGGATCGGTTCGGTGCACGGGCACAGCAGTCTGCTCCGATCGGCAGAACGAACCACCAGTCAACCCGGTGGTGCCGAAAGACGGGCGAAAGCGACCCGACTTCGGGTTGACTGCAGGGGTGCGCATTCTTGTAGTCGACGACGAAATCGATCTGGCGAACGCGATCGCTACTTCTCTCCGGCGAGAGGGGTACGCCGTCGACGTGGCCAACGATGGCCACGGCGCGCTGGATCGGTTGATGATCAACCCGTACGACTTGGTCACCCTGGATCTGACTCTGCCTGACCTCGACGGGCGCGAGATCTGCAGACTGATCCGCAGCGACCCCCGTTTCGATCCTTTGACCCGGGTGTTGATGGTGACTGCTCGCGACGCGATCGAAGAACGAGTAGCCGGGCTCGATGACGGCGCCGACGACTATCTGGTGAAACCTTTCGCTTTACCGGAGCTTTCCGCACGAGTCCGTACGTTGCTGAGGCGCGAGACGTCTGGAACCGACGCAGTGCTCGTTGCCGGAAACCTGACCCTTGATACGGCGAGCCACAACGTTGCGTTCGCCGGGACCGACATTTCACTCACCACCAAGGAGTTCGCCCTCTTGCGTTACTTCATGCAGCATCCCGGTGACGTGTTGAGCCAAGAGCGGTTGCTCGAGCACGTCTGGGATGAGGCCATGGACCCGTTCACCAACACCGTCAACAGCGCCCTGCTCAACGCCAATGACGCTG